>JAYVKT010000220.1:0-2909 GCA_043768195.1 Chitinophagaceae bacterium
GGGCTAGTGAGAGTACATATGCCGCATCGCTACCTGTGCCTCCCAGATAGCTGGCAAAAGTTACAGCACTTAGTGTGGGGGTTAATTTTAATATTACTCCGTCCTGCAAACCGCCACCAAAAGCACTTTGAAAAGGCAAACCTGGTGTGGGAAAATTAGCTGACTGTGTAGTAGAAGCTACATACACATTTCCTGCACCATCTAATATTACTTCGCTGCGACCATCGTCCCCATAATTTCTTTGCAAGGAATTAAGATTCCTTGTTTCTGATATGTTAACCCCATCATCACCACTACCGCCTATTTTCTTTGAGCCTATCAATGCAGTTCCGGTTGCATTCAATTTCGTAACCACTATATCAAAACCACCGCCAACACCAACCTGGCCACCGGGGTTCACAACCGGGTAGTTACCCGAATTAGTTCTACCGGCAATAACAAGGTTTCCCTGGTTATCAACTACCAGGCTATGCGGCTGTTCATTACCACCGCCGCCGATGTAAGTAGCATAAACCCGGGTTGTTCCTGCCGGATTAAGTTTAATAATACCCATATCGATGGCACCGGCTGAACCACCAGCCAGCCCCCCTTGAAAAGTAGTTTGAAAAGCACCTGGTAATACAGGAAAGTTACCAGGCCCATCCAATATAATACCGCCACCATACATACTGCCATCGGGCCCATAGGTAGCCGTAAAGCCCCAGTTATCAGCAGTGCTTCCGGAGAAGGAACAAAAAATAATAACCGGATCTATTATTAATGTAGCGTTGGGATCATAGTTTTTTACTTCAAACCTTACTACATTATCTTTTACCACATACTTACAACTGATTTCATTTTTTCCGTTTGCCGATGATTGGTAAGTATAAGGCGATGATTCTTTCATCTCACCTATCGAAGTAGTTATCATCAGTTCCTTATTCTTTACCTGTAGTTTATCAACCCCGGCATATTTTAATGCGATTTTAGAAACATCGCCACCGGGTTTTACAATAATATCATATTTAAGAAAACCATTGTCCGTGTAATATCGGACATCAATGTTTGGGTAAACATCTTTCAACGTCATTGCCTGATAGATATGGCAATTGCTGGCCCATTTGGATTGATCGCTGCCTTGAAAATAATTATTATAGGTAGGAATCATTTTATCAGGCACTGTCTTAGCATCGGTTGATGCACCCAAAAAATCAACATGCCAGGCATGAGAACGAAGTATAAATTTATCAGTCGGCTTTACTGGTGAGCCGTCGGCATTGTGTCCGTGCAGGTATCGGGAAACACCGGCATAATCTGTGGGGTTATGCTGCAATACGGTGAAGCCACCCGAACGGATAAAGAAGGAACCATTGCTTACATCCCCTTTGTATTTGACACGGCTATCCCATTGGCCTTTGTTCTCAATAAATTCAATATTATTAAACCCCTGTGCAGAAGTTGCAAAAGCGGTGAGGGTTAATGCGGCAAAGAGGAGGAAATGTTTCAGCGTAAAATTATTTCTATTAAAGTAACAAAATTTATGCAATAACGGATTGAAAACTTGTGTTAAGAAATGTCGGGTCATAGTCATTTGATTTCGGGTCGGTACTTTTCCGGTCTTTTGTTTATAAAACAGTCTTCTATATTACGAAATTTTACTCCACATCACTGCTCCTTTCTGTTGATTGAGGAAAGCCTTTAACCGCAAATTGTCTGCCGAAACAAGATCGGGGTCATCATCCAGCAATTTAGCTGCCACATTTCTTGCAATTTCCAGGATCGGCCGGTCTTGGACTATACTGGCCAGCTTAAAGTTTAACTCACCGCTTTGTCTTGTTCCCTGTATATCACCCGGCCCCCGCAGCTCAAGATCTTTTTCAGCAATCACAAAACCGTTACTGGTTTCTGTCATGGTTTTGATGCGTTCCCGGGCATCATTACCCAATTTAGAACCAGATAAAAGTATGCAATAACTTTTTTCGGCTCCCCGGCCCACCCTTCCCCGCAACTGGTGAAGTTGTGACAGGCCAAATTTTTCCGCACTTTCTATTACCATCACTGAGGCATTGGGTACATCCACTCCTACTTCTATAACGGTTGTGGACACCATTATCTGCGTATCATGTGCAACAAATCTTTTCATGTTCAGTTCTTTTTGCTCCGCCGGTTGCCGGCCATGCACCATGCTTATCCAGTATTTTGGTTCAGGAAAATAGGCTTTTACATTTTCGTAGCCCTGCATCAGGTTTTCATAATCTAATGTGGCACTTTCTTCTATCAATGGAAAAACGATATAGATCTGCCGGCCTTTGTCAATTTCTGCCCTTATAAAATCCATCACTTTGCTGCGATGTGATTCATAACGATGAACGGTGGCAATGGGTTGCCGCCCCGGCGGAAGTTCATCAATTACACTATAATCCAAATCGCCATAGGCTGTCATTGCTAATGTGCGGGGAATGGGTGTGGCCGTCATTACCAATACATGAGGCGGTATAGTTGCTTTTTGCCAGAGCTTTGCCCTTTGTGCCACGCCAAAGCGGTGCTGCTCATCAATAATAACAATACCCAGGTTTTTAAATTGCACTGCATCTTCAATTACGGCATGGGTACCAATAAGGATTTTTAAAGTGCCTTCTTCCAGTTCTTTTAATATTTTTTTTCTCTCTGCTGCTTTCACAGAGCCGGTTAATAATTTTACCGGCACATTTATTTTTTCTAATAAAAAATTGATTGTTTTAAAATGTTGTTGTGCCAAAATTTCGGTTGGCGCCATCAGGCAGGCCTGGTAACCGTTATCAATTGCCAGTAACATTATAAGTACCGCCACAATCGTTTTACCACTGCCCACATCGCCCTGCAGCAGCCGGTTCATTTGTTTTCCCTTTGCAGTATCATTCCGTATTTCCTTTATCACTCTTTTTTGTGCA
>JAYVKT010000221.1:0-8787 GCA_043768195.1 Chitinophagaceae bacterium
ATACAGGATTATACAAGAGAAAGTGGGGTGAGGGAGCTTGAACGTCAACTGGCATCTGTTATGCGGTACCAGGCCCGCCAGTTAGTATTGAAGGGCAAGCTAAAATCAACATTAACGGCTGCTGATATTGAAAAAATGATTGGCAAGCCAAAATACAGCAACGACATTTATAAAACAGTAAATATGGCGGGTGTGGCAGTTGGCCTTGCCTGGACCTATGTTGGAGGCGACATTCTTTTTATAGAAACCAGCCTGAGTGATGGTAAGGGTGAATTAAAATTGACCGGTAACCTCGGTAATGTGATGAAAGAAAGTGCCAGCACGGCGTTAACATATCTGCAATCCAATGCAAATAAATATAAGCTGGATAAAAAACTGTTTGAAAAGAAAAATATTCATATTCATGTGCCGGAGGGTGCTGTTCCTAAAGATGGGCCGAGTGCAGGTATTACCATGATGTCGGCTATTGCTTCTGCCTTAACAGGCAAAAGGGTAAAACCTTTTCTGGCTATGACGGGTGAAATAACCCTTCGGGGGCAAGTGCTGCCGGTTGGTGGCATCAAAGAAAAAGTACTGGCTGCCAAAAGGGCCGGATTAAAGGAAATCATTCTTTGCTGGCAAAACGAAAAGGATGTGCTGCAGATAGAACAAGAGTTTATTAAAGGCATTAAGTTTCATTATGTAAAAACCATGAGCCAGGTGCTGGAGTTGGCACTGGTGAGTTAAAATATTTTTCGAAACTACTCAACCAACTGTCTTTTCTCTTGTTATGACTATTCATGTTGGTTGGTTAAGGTTTGTCCTGATAATATCGGGAACAAGAAATCCTCTCTTTTTTAAGGGAGGATTTTTTTTAACTACCACTATTTATGTTTTATGCTGGTGACAAGGCAGAAGTAATGGCCGGGTGTAATTTTATTTGGGAAAAGAACCGGCTGGCAGCATTCTACACCATCCACTTATAAATTTCAAATGCTTCCGCATAGTCAGCATTAGCCTGCACACCTCTTACTTTGGCCAGAGACCGGGTAAAATCTTCCTGCATATAGTTGCGGTGAGATTGAGATTGGTACGACTTTAACGATTCAACTTTTTTATTCAGTTCTGTTGCTGATAATCGAATAAAAAAATTGGTGCGAAAACTATAATTATTCCATGGCAATTCATACCCGGCGAAGGTTACATTTTTAAAAGCCCTCATTCCTTCCTGGTGAATAACCTGATGGTCCTGATGAATATCTGATGCGGCAGGAAGCAAAACTAAATCAGGATTAATTGTTGTATTTAACTGCAACAACTCTTCCAGTATTTGCTGTCGAAATTGCGGCAGGTTCCTTACTTCGTAATTAAATAATATAAGATTGGAAGCTGGTATGCCTAGGGTAGCCGTTGCTTTCCGGCACTCTAATTCCAGTGTATCAGATGGCAGTGTAGCCGGTAATGATTTTGCACAAAGACAAAATGCGGCATAGTAAACTTCTTTGCCTTCAGCACAAAATTTTGCAATACTACCGCCACAGCCCAGTTCACCATCATCTGTGTGTGGTGCCAGTACCAATATTTTTTTTGGGTTAAACATCTGTACAAAAATAGACGATAAAACCGCTGAAACAAATTTGATTAGTCTTTTAAATAGCTGGTAGAATCTTTCAGATAAGGCAGCTGTTGATTAAAAGCTGTGTTCAAAATAGTTCTGAAAAAATTGACGCCGGTAAGGCTGTCATTAAAGCCTGAGTAATTCTTTGACGGTAAATGAACAGAAGCCAGATTTAAAAAATGGTATTTTGGTTCAACGGGCTGCTTAAAATGCCGGAATCCATGATCCCCCATCAACACAATGATGGGAGGCGTTGCAGATGATTTTAGTATGTGATCAACCAATGCCAGCAATTTTTTATTGGCATATTGAAGGTATTCAATATAAGATCCTTTGTTTACCTGGTTACCCTCCAGTAATGTTTCAAAAGGTTGCTCTTTTCCGCTTTTGTCAAAATAATAAGGGTAATGCGGCATCATCAGGTGGGTATATACAAACTTAGGGTTAGCCATTTTCTTTTGAGCCAGCTTCCAGGTAAGGGTGTAAATATTTTCATTATTATTCTTGTTATTATAAGTAAGGATTTCCAGATTCTTTTTGGATTTCCAGCGGGACACTAAGTTGAAACGGATTTCTTTATCAAAGCGATGTAAAAAAGTCTGTGCAGTAATTAGTCTTGTCTTTACGGGTAAAAAAGTTTCCCTTACCCGGGCTGGCTGCCCCTCAAAATCAAAAACGGAGTAATTATAAAAATCATAGTTATAGGAACGCAGAAACTGAAGCAGTTTATTGTCCCGGATAGATTGATAAGAATAAGTAAGGTCGGGCCTGGTTCTTTCTCTTCCTTTCAGGTCAAGGTAATTCATGTTTAAAATAGAAGCTACCGAAAACGGGGTGTAGTTATAGTTACTGCGGCTTTTTGGAATAGTGTGAAAGTTTAATGCGGCCAACTGATTTAAGAAAAGGCTATCGTCAAACTGAAACAACTCTTTCAATTCATTGTTCCCGGCATATTCATCGGCTATAATAAAATATACATCTGGTTTTGGGCAATTTTCACAGGTCACAAATCCGGCTGGCAGGGAGTAGGAAGTTTTTTTCTTAGTTATTATTTTGCTTGTGAGCAATACAGCATCTGCCAAAAGAAGTACTACCAATAGTACATTCAGATAATAAGTCAATTTTAATAAAGGGGCTTTTCTTTTCTTTAGAACAATAAGGAGTATGATAAATAAAAGAATGGCAGCAGGAAGTATGAATATGTATTTGGTAATAAACGATTCAGGAAATAATTTTTTCAGTGTATCATGTACAGTCCCAAAGAAAAAATTAAATGCCATTACACAAAAGGCAACAAGATTGGCTTTGGTAAAATTGCGATACAATAGCCAGCACAACAGGGAGAAAAATAGTGAAGCCCCCATATAGACGCCAGTGAGTACTAAGGCATCTTTTAGTGGAATGAAATTATAGTTCTCCATATAGCCATGCAGCACAAAAAATGGCGGTAACAAAAAAAGAAAAATTGGTTTTGTCCGGAGTATATGTAGAAGTTTATGCTTCATTTTTCTTCATCAGGTAAATTGTTCTTTCCGAACCGGCTATTGTTTCTTTTTCAATGACAGTAAAATATTGGTTGAATGCCGACAGAAAATTTTCCTCAGTGTAAGCTGTGTAAATATCTTTTTTACCAGCCAGCATCAGTTTAATCTTTTCATCTTGCTTAGGCACAAACTCAATAATGAGATAACGGCACATTCGTTGAAAGAGGTCAGCAATTTTTTCCAGTGGAATATTTTTGCCAATAGCGAGATGGTGAATTAATGCAAGTGCCATTGCAAGGTCAACATTGGTTCTGTTGATAAAGGAATCTCTTTCTTCGTTATTTACTCCGATGGAAGGGGATGGTTTGGATAAATCAATAATTATGGGTAGGATATTCTTCTCATCACTTTTTTTTATTTCATTATATAAAACATTAATGCAGTTAGCATCGAAATCAGAAGCAATAGTTTGAATATTCTTCGCTGATAGTAATTTTGAAAACTCTCCGGTATTGGCTCCCAAATCAGCGGCAGTTGCAACAGGCTTTATTTTTTCAAGCCATTGCTGAATGATCTTTCGTTTATGTTCGAGGTAATTGGTTCGCTGAGAAGCTTCGTCATAATAATCAGACCAGGTGCTTTTGCTTACTGGCAGTTTTAGTTTTGTGATCAATCCTTCAAGACTTGATACCAGGTTCAGCAATTTCTTTTTTGAGAAAGCTGTATTCTTCCCTGCTTGTGTTGGGGGGTTCTTCAAACTATACTTTGTATGAAGATGTATATGTAAATAAGTATGAATAGAGAATTTAGTTCGCCAGGGAAGTAAAGATTTTGTAACGGCCAGTGGAATCCCTTCGCTGTACGCCAGCATCATTTCCTGCAACGGCATCCGGGAATAATGGGTCAGTAAAAGTGGCGATAAAAAATTTTCGCAGAATTGCCGGTAGGCTATCCACGGTATCGTTTCATCATATTTTTCAAAAGAAAGAGAGTCTATAGAAACAAGTTTGCCCTTATGCCATTGAATATTATAAGGTGTTGCATCTTTTAGTATCATTCCGGATGCAAGGGATTCTTTCAATATATCAAGAGTAAGTAAGGCAGCATCTTTCAGCATATCAAAACCCCACTCGTAAGGATAAGAAATAAAAGATACTCTTTCTGGTTTTAGTGTAGCGTACCAATCGTTATCACCAGAAAAATTTTCATTAATTTTTTCATGTGGGATAAGCAAGTCTTTTTTTACTAATTTGTCATAACATCCGCTCGCAATAAAAAAATCAAAATGCTCTTTGAACACTTTATTGACCTGACGGTAGAGCACCCCGTTTTTCTCAAAGATAAATCCTGACGGATCTCTGTAAGAAGATGGATGATGAATAAAATTAGCTGGCATCAGGCAGATGGGTTATTGTCATCTTGTTTTTTGGGTGTCCGGGTAAAAATGGATTTAATATACAGTCGGATATTGCGAAAGAAAAATACTACTCCCAGCACAGCGGCGGTAATTGCCTGTACCAAAAAACTGCCACTTCCCGGGTCAATATATAATAAGTGATGCAGCATTACATGTAGCTTAAATTAGTTTTCGGCGATAAAGTTAGCAATGTTTCATACATCAGTTTGATGGTATTTTCTATATCATCCCGATGCAGCATTTCTACCGTAGTGTGCATATAACGAAGCGGAATGGAGATAAGCACTGAAGGGCAGCCATCATTGGAATAAGCAAACGAATCAGTATCTGTTCCGGTACTGCGGCTTAATGCCCGCCATTGCACAGCTATTTTTTTATCAGCGGCCACTTTTTCTACCAATGCCAGCAGTTTATTATGAACAGCCGGTGCATACGAAAGTGATGGCCCTTTGCCGGTACTTACATCACCTTCAATATTTTTATTAATCATCGGAGTGGTAGTATCATGTGTTACATCAGTAACGATTGCCACATTTGGTTTTATTCTCCGGGCAATCATCTCGGCACCACGAAGGCCAATTTCTTCCTGCACTGCATTTACTATGTATAATCCAAAGGGCAATTTCTTTTTGTTTTCTTTCAGCATTCTGGCTACTTCAGCAATCATAAAACCACCAATGCGGTTGTCAAATGCTCTTCCTATATAATTACCATTCGCCAGCTCATCAAAACCATCCTGGTAAGTAACTACGGCACCAATATGAATTCCCAACGCTTCTACTTCTTTCCGATTTCTTGCGCCACAATCCAGCCACAAATTATCTGTTCTTGGTGCCGGTTCTTTTTGATCGGGGTTGCCAATTCTTGTATGGATAGCAGGCCAGCCAAATACAGCTTTCACCGCCCCTTTTTTTCCATGAATTAATACCCTTGATGCAGGTGCTGTCTGATGATCTACACCACCGTTTCTTTTTAAATAGATCAGGCCTTCAGGAGTAACATAGTTTACAAACCAGCTTATTTCATCAGCATGGGCTTCAATTACTACTTTAAATTTATTGTCGGGATTTATCACACCAACGGCAGTTCCGTAGGAGTCCACATAATGTGTATCTACATAAGGTTTCAGGTATTCTATCCATAGTTTTTGCCCCCAGGTTTCAAAACCAACCGGTGAGGCATTGTTGATATAGCTCTTTAAAAAATCAAATGCTTTATCAGTAATTATCGATTTTTTAGCTTTGACCGCTTTTGCCATGGTGCTTTGTTTATTTTAAAAGATATAGTAAAGCGAAGATAAGCAGCATCACTTTAAGAATTGCTGCTGGTATGCAGGGTGCAATTATAGAAAAATTTAAATGTAGCGATTACTAAAACAGGTTACTGCCGGAACACATAAATGGTTGGCGAATCTATAGTGTCACTGGTGTTACCGGCATTGTCACGAACAGCCATTCTTAAAATGAGTGTATCCCGTTCTCTTTGTGCCGGGCTGGAGCCGGGTATAAAAGGGGGATTAAGGGCTGATAAAATGCTTTGATAATCTAAAGTGGCTTGCACCTGAGTCTGTGTACTTTTAGGAAACGCAGGAAATTTATACCTGAGTGTATCTCTGATGGTGGTAACAACCCGCCGGTTAAGTCGTTTCTTAATAATGATAAGGGAGTCCTGCACATCGCCTTCTTTGTCTGTACAAGTCAACGTAATTATAAAAGTACCGTTAAGCGGTATAAAATTTCCATTGATAGATTTTACGCTGATGGTAGGTTTTGTCTGAAACTTATCTTTGTTGCAGGCAATCGTCACTACTACTAAGGCTGATAAGGCAAACAGGCTGAGTTTCATTGGTGCGATTTGAGTGAAAACAAATTTACAATTTTTACCAACACAAAGGGATATGCCGGAGCAATGGAATCATAAAGTTTTTGGGGTAAAAGAGGCTGGGTTTGAGGCATTAGCCCTTGAAATTTTCAAATTTCAGGGTCAGAATAACCTTGTTTACAAGGATTATTTACAGGCTTTAAAGATAAATCCTGCTTCGGTTACATCTTTGGGACAAATACCTTTTTTACCTGTCCGCTTTTTCAAATCTCATGCAGTTCAGACAAGTTCCTTTGAACCCGCAGCTATTTTTGAAAGCAGCGGCACCACCGGAAGCATCAGCAGCAGGCATTTGGTAAAAGACCTTTCTTTATATGAGGAAAGTTTTACCCGGGGTTTTGAATTTTTGTATGGGCCGATTAGCGAATGGTGCATAATCGGCTTACTGCCATCGTACCTCGAAAGAAAAGGTTCCTCACTGGTGTATATGGTTGATAAGTTAATTCAACTAAGTGAACATTCGCAGAGTGGTTTTTATTTAAATGAGTACGAACAATTATCAACACTACTGACCGGATTGGAAAATCGAAAACAAAAAACTTTATTGATAGGAGTAACATTTGCTTTGCTTGATTTTGCAGAGCAATGTCCCCAGCCTTTGCAACAAACCGTTATCATGGAAACAGGAGGTATGAAGGGCAGAAGAGAAGAAATGATACGGCCACAAGTGCATGAGTTATTAAAAATGGCATTTCAACTTCCGGCCATTCATTCAGAATATGGAATGACGGAGCTGCTGTCGCAGGCTTATTCAAAAGGCGAAGGACTTTTTACTTGCTCCCCCTGGATGAAAATATTAGTGAGAGATGAAGAAGATCCATTTGTTGTAAAAAATGCAGGGGCTGGAACTATTAATATTATTGACCTCGCCAATATTTATTCCTGTTCTTTTATTGCCACCGATGATGTGGGAAAAATACATTCCAATGGCAGTTTTGAAGTGCTGGGTCGTATAGACGGCAGCGATCTAAGGGGTTGTAGTTTGATGGTGGTATAAAAAAAACCTTCTGAAAAATCAGAAGGCTTTGTGCCCAGAACTGGATTCGAACCAGCACATCCTTTCGAACGCTGCCACCTGAAGGCAGTGCGTCTACCAATTTCGCCATCTGGGCATTCTAAATTGGGAGGGCAAATATAGCAAATCATCATTTACCCTAAGCACTTACATTAAAATCCCTCAGTGCATCATTCAAACTTGTTTTTAAATCGGTACTTGCTTTTCGTTGTCCGATTATAAGGGCACAGCCAACACCGAACTCACCAGCCGGAAATTTTTTGGTGTAAGAGCCCGGTATCACCACACTTCTTGCAGGTACCCGGCCTTTCATTTCTATTGGTTCATTGCCACTCACATCAATAATCTTGGTGGATTGAGTCAATACAACATTGGCTCCCAGCACCGCTTCTTTTTCTACAATCACTCCCTCTACTACAATACAGCGGCTGCCAATAAAACATCCGTCTTCAATTATTACAGGCGAAGCTTGTAATGGTTCCAGCACACCGCCGATACCAACACCACCACTCAGGTGAACACCTTTACCTATTTGTGCACAGCTTCCAACTGTTGCCCAGGTATCTACCATGGTTCCCTCATCTACATAAGCACCGATGTTGACATAAGAAGGCATTAGCACCACATTCTTAGCGAGGTAAGCTCCGTATCTCGCCACTGCATGCGGCACTGCCCTTACACCAAGTTCTTTGTAGTTTTTCTTCAATAACATTTTATCATAGAACTCAAACGGTGCCACATCCCATGTCTGCATTTGCTGAATGCCGAAATACATAAGTATGGCTTGCTTTATCCATTCATTCACTACCCAATTATTATCAGATGGAGATGCGACACGAAGACGGCCTTTATCCACTTCTTCAATAACAGTCCTGACCGCATCGCTGTATTTGTTTTCTTTCAATAACTCACGGTTGACCCATGCTTCCAATATTAATTCTTTCATTACTTGTAAAATTTGCTGCGAAAATAAAAGTAATTATGTTACCATCGTCCGGTTCTTTGGGCATCGTCCCTTGCAAGTTTACCCAGAGTTTATCGAAGGGCACACTTCAGCAACAGTAATTCTATCATCTTTTTTTCTCGCAGCGACTACGGCGAAAAGAAACGACGCAGCGAACGTTGCTCCGTTGCGTTCGCTGCGTGAAATAGCACTTATCTTTGTCCCCATGAACATCGGCTTTGATGCAAAAAGGGCTTATCACAACGGCACCGGACTCGGACATTACAGCCGCACCCTGTTGCATTCGCTGTCGGAGTACTACCCGGAACATCAGTATTATTTATTTAATCCAAAATCTCCTTGTTCATTTGAAGTACGGGGAGAAAATATTCATGAAATATTACCAAACGGGTTTTTAAATAAAACATTTTCTTCGGCATGGCGCAGCAG
>JAYVKT010000222.1:0-3717 GCA_043768195.1 Chitinophagaceae bacterium
CATTAGTGTGAGAAAGGGCAATTTCAATATCATCCCCACTCAGGTGAATAATAGGGTAACGGATCTCATCTTCATTGGTTTTGCGTTGCAGCAAATCCAACAAACCATTTTTGCTGACAAAACTTTTTCCGTTGAAAATAATTTTCAACCCTGCATTCAGAAAACAATAATTCCAGATTTGATTTTCTAAAAATTCAGGATGAAATTTAAAATTCAGGAAAACAGAACCATCAGGGATGAAGCTTACCAATGTGCCATTGTCTTCAGCAGTTTTTGCTTCTTTGTGTTCTTTTATTAAAACGCCCCGATTAAATTCGGCTGTCTTTTCTTTTCCTTCCCGTACGGCTGTTACTTTAAAATAATCACTCAACGCATTCACCGCTTTTGTACCCACACCATTCAAACCAACAGATTTTTGAAAAGCCTTACTATCATACTTGGCTCCGGTGTTTATTTTACTCACCACATCCACCACTTTCCCCAGCGGAATACCACGGCCATAATCCCTAACCGTCACCGTCTTTCCCTCAATCGTTAGTTCCACCGTTTTACCATGCCCCATTGTGTATTCATCAATACAGTTGTCCATCACCTCTTTCACCAGCACATATATTCCATCATCGGGTGATGAGCCATCGCCGAGTTTACCAATATACATTCCCGGCCTCAGGCGGATATGTTCTTTCCAGTCGAGAGATTTTATACTGTCCTCGTCGTAGTCAAACAGGTTTACTTCTTTTTCTTTTGCCATGTCACTTGCGAGGCGAAGCCTAAGCAATCTCCTCAAACGTTTTCAGGTTATTAGAATATTTATTTGGTCATCCTCCGGTTCTTTGGGCATCTTCGTTGCGTCGCTCCATTCATCGTTCGGTTCGCTACTCATCTTTTTACCAAATAGAAGCATAGAAACATAGTGTTAAAATAGAAGTCTATGTGTATCGGCTATGTTGCTATTGTGCCTATGTGGTTCAAACCCGCCATCATTCTACCACAAAAAACCTCCCACCACTTCGATAAACTCAGGAGGGAGGCATTGGTCGGCGTTGGGCAAATATAACAAAACAAGCCCTGCCTTTGGGATTGGTAGTTATTCACAAGTGGGGAAAAATCATTGTATTAATCAACGAATATTTCATCCTCGAATCCTTAATCCTTTTTCCAACGTATGTGTGTTTTTAAATAAACTTAAACCAAACAGCATGAACAAACGACTCAATTCACTGCTACTAATGCTAAGCTTTATCTGTCTTAGCTTTCTCAGCAGTTGCGATAAAGACGATGACGTAAGTGTGGAAACACCAGTGGTTAAACCGGGTATTGTTTTTTACGGCATTACTTCCTCCAACATTCTTATAAAATACAATTCCAATGCACCAGGTATTCTCTTATCGAGTGCTGCAGTAACGGGTTTACCGGCCAGTGAAAAAATTCTTGCCATTGATTTTCGTCCTGCTACCGGTCAGTTATATGGACTGGGTAGTAGCAGCCGCCTTTTTATTATCAATCATGAAACCGCTGTCGCCACTGCTGTCGGCACAACCCCGTTTTCACCCGCCATTTCCGGTGCATTAATCGGGTTTGATTTTAATCCGACTGTAGACCGTATTCGCTTAGTTACTTCTGCGGGGCTAAACATAAGGTTGAACCCTGAAACTGGTGCTGTTGCAGCAACAGATGCTGTTATCAATCCGGGAGGTACTGCTGTTGTCGCTGTTGCTTACACCAACAGTATGGCTGGTGCAGCTACCACCACATTGTTTGATATTGATATGGCATCCGGTAAATTATTCAAACAAGACCCTCCAAACAATGGAACATTAGTAGAAATAGGTTCTCTCGGCATTAGTACAGGCAACGAAAGCGGATTTGATATTTCTCCCGACAATGCCTTTGCTATTGCCAGTTTTAATATAGGGGCTAATTGTGTTTTGCATCAGATAGATCTGGTTACTGGCAAAGCCACTAGTCTTGGTAACCTTCTTGTCCCAATTGTTGGCCTTGCTATTCCTACTAATCCGGTGGCATATGCGGTTGACAATTCAAACAACCTGCAGATATTTAATTTAAATATTCCCGGCACTCCCGTTAATAAAGCCATCACCGGTTTACAGGCCGGCGAAACTATTTTAGGTATTGATATGCGTCCGGCCACGGGTCAGTTGCTGGCACTCGGCAGCTCAAGCCGCCTATATGCTATCAATATGTCATCTGGTGCAGCTACATCATTAAGCCTTGCTCCTTTTTCAACACTGCTGTCAGGTACACATTTCGGGTTTGATTTTAACCCTACTGTTGATAGAATAAGAGTTGTAAGCAATACTGGTCAAAATCTAAGACTCAATCCACTAACCGGCGATATTGCCGCCGTTGACATGCCGCTTAATCCTACTTCACCCTTAGTTTCCTCGGCAGCCTATACTAATAATATTCCTGCTGCAGCCAGCACCGTTCTTTATACCATTGATTTTAATAATCAAAAACTATATACGCAAAACCCTCCTAACAATGGCACTTTGGTAGAAGTGGGCAATCTTGGTATGGATATGGCTGCAGAAAATGGTTTTGATATTGGGGGCACCAGTAATAAAGCTTATGTACTGGTAGCAACTGGCGGAGCAGGTAAAATTTATTCTATCAACCTTACCACAGGCACTGCCACTCAATTAACCACTTACCCAAATACGGTAAGGGCATTTGCAGTTGGCCTTGGTTTTTAATTTTTCATCCGTTTCCTTCAGCATACGACCCGTCTCGCCTAAGGCGTGACGGGTCATTTTTATTTGCAGATATTTGAAACAGGAGTATTTTTATAAATGCCTGCACCTGATTATAAAGCTACTCATCCAAAAAACAGAAAACAGTGGCGGCAGTGGTTAGAAAAAAATCACTCTTCCTCTCCCGGTATCTGGTTTACCTATTTTAAAAAGGAAACCGGAAAGCCAAGAGTTAGTTATGAAGAAGCTGTAGAAGAAGCATTATGCTTCGGATGGATAGACAGCCTTCCCCGAAAATTAGATGAAGAGAGAACGATGTTGAAATTTACTCCCCGTAAACCTAAAAGTGTGTGGAGTCAATTGAATAAGACAAGAGTAGAAAAATTGATAGCAGAAAAACAAATGATGCCGGCCGGTCTGGCAAGCATTGTGCTGGCAAAGAAAAATGGAAGCTGGGATATATTAACCGGCAGCGACAAAGCCGCCATTAATAATGAAATGCCTGAAGACATGGAAAAATTATTTTCAAAAAATAAAAAAGCGAAAGCTCACTTTCAAAACTTTTCGTTCAGCATCCGTAAGCAGTTCTTAGCCTGGATTGATAGTGCCAAACGACCGGAAACAAGAAAAGCCAGAATAGTACAAACCATTTTAATGGCTTCTCATAATAAAAAACCCGGTTTAAAGGGGTTTAAATTATAGGAATAGTTTATGGTAGCACCACATGTCCATAGTTTCCACCAAATTGTCTGCACCACACTAATACAAATGGATAACTCGATATAGTAACAGCTTGTCCGCTGGAATTGAAAGCAGGCACATTCCATGTTTGAGCACCAGATCGCTGATTAAGTGTGGCCACTTCCACCGCATTAGTAATATTACTGGTAGAGTTGCTTAAATAAATTCTTAAATCTGGCGCCCCGGAACTAACGGAAAAATTTGAGCTGGTTTGCAACTTAAGTACACCATTTTCAATTTTCAATATTGCCTGACCTGTGCT
>JAYVKT010000223.1:0-8658 GCA_043768195.1 Chitinophagaceae bacterium
ATTATCATCAAAACTGATTGGCGTGGATACGAATGCTGATCATGCACAACAGGCAGTGAAGCTGGAACTGGTTGATGAAGTAATGAGTCTTGATGATGCCATCGCAGCATCAGATGTTATTGTATTGGCAATACCAGTTGATACGTTGGTAACAGTACTGCCATCTATCATGGATAAAATAGATAAACAAATTGTGATTGATTTGGGTTCAACAAAAAGCCAATCAATAGATGCTATAAAAAACCATCCGAAGCGAGGAAGATATGTAGCGACACACCCCATGTGGGGAACGGAATACAGCGGCCCGCAGGCAGCTGTAAGAGGTGCATTTGAAAATAAAGCGGTGATTATTTGTAATGCGGAAGAGAGTGATGCCGATGCATTGGAATGGGTAAAAGGAATGTACAAGAAAATAGGAATGCACTTATTGGAGATGGAAGCAAAAGCCCACGACCTGCATGCAGCCTATGTAAGTCATATCTCACACATTACTTCTTTTGCATTGGCCAATACCGTTTTGCAAAAAGAAAAAGAAGAGAATGCAATCTTTGAATTAGCCTCGGCAGGTTTTGAAAGCACCGTTCGGTTGGCAAAAAGAAACCCGGCCATGTGGGTACCAATTTTTATGCAGAACAAAGAGAATGTGCTGGATGTATTGAAAGAACATATTGCTCAGTTGACAAGATTTAAAGAAAGTATAGAGAAAGATGATAATGAATATTTGATGCGGTTGATTGAAGATGCGAATAAGATAAGGAGGATAATAAAATAGTGGCCTCCCCAAACCCCTCCGCTGGAGGGGCTTTAGAACCCAACAGAAAAATTAGTTCTTACAGCCCCAGCGGGGCTGAATATGGGTAGCCCCCGATGAAATCGGGGGATGAAAGGACAGAGTGTATTCAGAACCCCGTAGGGGTTCAATGTAAAAGAGATTTTAGATTTAGTTCACATCCCCTCCTTGGAGAGCCTGTCCCGATTTTTTCGGGAGGCGAATTGAGGAAAACAAATTGCTGTAGTGAACCGGGGTGCCCGCCCGACTGGTCATTCAGGCGGGGGTTGATGCCCAATGAACTAAAAGTACAAGAGTGCGACGCAACGAAGATGCCATGAAAAACAAAAGCTGGTAACATAAAAATTTTAACCGTCCAATACACCCCTTTAGGGGATGGGGGCATAACTTTACAACATAAATTATGCAAACAACAGAACAACCAACCAACGAAGTAACACAAACAGCATGGAACAAACGGCCCCTTATCATCAGCGGTCCATGCAGTGCGGAAACAGAAGAACAAGTTTTAGAAACTGCTCAACGATTAGCCGCTACCGGCAAGGTAGATATGCTAAGAGCCGGCATCTGGAAACCAAGAACCAAACCCGGCATGTTTGAAGGAGTAGGTGCTAAAGGGCTGCCCTGGATGCAACAGGCAAAAAAACTAACCGGCTTGCCAACAACTGTAGAAGTAGCAACCGGCAAACAAGTACAGGATGCACTCACTTTCGATGTGGATGTGTTATGGATTGGTGCCAGAACAACAGTGAATCCATTTAGTGTGCAGGAAATTGCTGATGCACTTCGTGGTGTGGATGTGCCGGTGCTGATAAAAAATCCTATCAATCCTGATTTGGAATTGTGGGCTGGTGCAGTGGAAAGAATTGCCCGTGCCGGTATCAAACAAATTGGTTTGATACACCGTGGTTTTTCTTCGTATGGTAACACCGAGTATCGCAATGCACCAATGTGGCACCTCGCTATTGAAATGAAGTTGAAGCATCCAAATATGGCAATCATTAATGATCCGTCGCACATTTGTGGTCGTCGTGATATTTTATTGGACGTAATGCAAAAAGCAATTGACCTTGACTATGACGGGTTAATGATTGAAAGTCATATAGACCCCGACAAAGCCTGGAGCGATGCCAAGCAACAGGTAACACCGGAACGGTTAAAAGAAATGCTCGAAACTATTATCTGGAGAAAAGAAGATATTAGTTCAGAAGAATATCATGCAGCGTTGGAAAAATTACGTCAGCAAATAAATCAACTGGATGATGAGTTGATGCAGATATTGGGTCAGCGGATGAAAGCAGCAGAACAAATTGGTATTTATAAGAGGGCCAATAATATTACCATCTTACAAACAGGCAGGTGGAATGAGATTATTGAAAGGGCCACTGCAAAAGGCGATAAGTTGGGATTGAGTAAAGAGTTTATCACCAAGTATTTTGATGCTGTACATATGGAAAGTATCAATCATCAGAAAAAAATTATGGATAGTTGATTGCACGCAAAGGCGCAAAGACGCAGTTTGTATTCATAGCGTCTTGGCGTCTTTGCGAGAAAAAACAAATATGAAAAAACAGATTTTTAAATTTTCATCTGCTTCAACAGAAATACACTTTGCCTCCGGCATCAGTCAGTTAAAAAAAATAACTGACCCCAAGGCAACGGTAATTATTACGGATGAAAATGTTTTCAATGCCCACAGCAAACGATTCAAAGGATGGAATACGATAGTATTAAAACCCGGCGAAGAATTTAAAGTACAGGCAACCGTTGACGCAATTATTGAAAAGCTGATTGAAATGGAAGCCGACCGTAAAACAACATTAATTGGTGTTGGCGGAGGAGTGATAACAGATATTACCGGCTATGTTGCTTCTGTTTATATGCGGGGATTGAGGTTCGGATTTGTACCCACTTCTATTTTAGGATTAGTGGATGCTTCTATTGGCGGTAAGAATGGAATAGATATCGGAGTATACAAAAACATGGTAGGTGTTATCCGTCAACCAGCATTTATTCTGCATGATATGGTTTTCCTGAATTCATTACCACAAATGGAGTGGGAAAATGGGTTTGCAGAAATAATCAAACATGCCTGTATAAAAGATGCAGTGATGTTTGCGGAACTGGAAAGCAATACATTAAAATCTTACCAGGGAAAACAGAAAGCAATCTGTGAATTGATTCAGCGAAACGCATTGATAAAAACTAAAGTAGTACAGAAAGATGAATTTGAAAAAGGAGAGAGGCGATTGCTGAACTTTGGACATACACTTGGCCATGCATTGGAAACGCAATACGAATTATTACACGGGCAGGCTATTTCTATCGGCATGACCTATGCCTGTCATATTTCTGAGCAACTAACCGGCTTCAAAAAAACAGAAAAAGTAGTGAGTGTGTTAGAAAAGTATAATCTTCCTACGTATGCTTCTTTCAACAAGCAAAAAGTATTTGATGTACTGAAAATGGATAAGAAAAGAGAAAGAAAGGAAATGAATTATGTCTTGCTGGAAAAAATCGGCAAAGGAGTAGTGAAATCAATTTCATTAAAACAATTAGAAAAAATTATTCAAGATTTATAAAAATGAAGGTTACCATACATCCATCTCAATTAAAAGGAAACATTCAGGCGCCAGCTTCAAAAAGTTCTATGCAAAGAGCTCTAGCTGCTGCATTATTAATTAAGGGGAAAAGTATCATTAGTAATCCAGGCCATAGCAACGATGATAAAGCAGCAATAGGAATTCTCAAGGCTTTAGGCGCAAGAGTAGAAATGGTTGATGGCATAATGAATGTGGATAGTTTAGGGTTTCCTAAAATCCCCCCTTCGGGGGGTGGGGGGGCTGCTATTAACTGTGGCGAAAGCGGTTTAGGTATCAGGATGTTTGCCCCGGTCATTGCAATAAGCGAAAAAGAAATTACTATTAATGGCGAAGGAAGTTTGTTAGAGAGGCCAATGGATTTCTTTGATGAGATTCTTCCTCAACTCAATGTAAAAATTAAAAGCAACAGCGGTAAACTCCCATTGGTTATTCAGGGCCCCTTACAACCAGCGAATATTGAAGTAGATGGTTCATTAAGCTCCCAGTTTCTTACTGGTTTATTGATGGCTTATGCAGCCGCCAATGCAACAAATGTTTCTATCAACGTAAACAACCTCAAAAGCAAACCATACATAGACCTGACATTGGATGTAATGAAAAAATTTGGATTAAGGGTACCTGAGAATAGAAACTATGAGAAATTTATTTTTCATAATGACTCTTCTCTAATCCCCCCTTCGGGGTTCTCGAGTGAAACGAAGGGAACGAACGGAGTTCTGGGGGCTTACACAGTAGAAGGCGACTGGAGTGGCGGAGCATTTCTCCTCGTTGCCGGTGCTATTGCAGGTCCAATTACAGTAAGAGGGTTAGACTTAACTTCTACTCAAGCTGACAGAGCTATCGTTGATGCATTAATGGCTGCCAATGCCGGTATTGCCATGGATGCAAAAGGAATTCAACTACACCCTGTTGAAATGGATGCTTTTTATTTTGATGCAACAGACTGCCCTGATTTATTTCCACCTTTAGTTGCATTGGCAGCATATTGCAAAGGGAAAACAACTATCAAAGGTGTAAGCAGATTGACGCATAAAGAAAGTAACCGGGCATTAACCCTGCAAGATGAATTTGATAAAATGGGTGTAACGATAGATATTGAAGGGGATGACATGATTATACATGGCGGCGGTATTGTAAAAGGTGCTGATGTGCATTCGCATCATGACCATCGTATTGCTATGGCTTGTGCCATTGCCGGATTAAAAGCAGACAGTGAAATGGTGATTGAAGAAGCACAGGCGGTCAAAAAATCTTATCCTGATTTTTGGGAGGATTTAAAAAGGTTGGGAGCAATTATAGATATTTCTCGTATTAATTTTAGTAAATTAGGAGATTGATAAAGCGTTTCAATTGAAAAATTTATTTATTTCATTTAATAGACCAATTTTTATTTTAAACCTTGTCATCTTACTGATAATTGGATTTAAAAGTTATCTTGTTTTGTTTTCACTAGAGGATAATGCAATTGAGGATAATAGTTTTAATCGATTGTTATCATTTCCATTTTTTATGCTTAGTTGCATTGCTCGATATTTTGATAATATGTTCTTTTATTTTCTCTTTCTAATTCTTGCAATTATATTCTTTGCGATAATTTTTGAACGTATTATTTATTTAGTAAGACTTCTAATTAAAAAGCAATTTAGATGAATTCATTCGGTCGCTTTTTCCGCATTTCCATTTTTGGAGAATCACATGGCGAATGTGTAGGCATAACTATTGATGGTTGTCCCGCTGGTTTATCATTATCGCCGGATGATTTATTACCCGACCTCGAAAGAAGAAAAGGGGGTAAACAAAAAGGAACTACTCCAAGACAAGAAGAAGACTATCCCATTTTTAAAAGTGGTGTCTTTAATGGAAAAACAACAGGCTTTCCCATCACTATTTTATTTGACAATAAAAATACCCGCAGCGAAGATTATAATAAACAACGAAGCATTCCTCGGCCCGGTCATGCAGATTGGGTAGCACACCAAAAGTTTGGTGGTAATGAAGATTACCGGGGCGGCGGACATTTTAGTGCAAGATTAACAACCGGTATTGTAGCTGCAGGTGCTATTGCAAAAATGCTAATGCCACAAATGAAAATAGCAGCAATAATAACTGAAGTTGGTGGCGAAGCTGATATTGAAAAGGGATTACAAAAAGGTATAGATGCCAAAGACTCTGTGGGTGGTATTATAGAATGTCGTGTAAACGGATTGCCTGATGGATTAGGAGAACCTTATTTCGATTCTATAGAATCATCATTGGCACATATTGTATTTGCAATACCCGCAGTGAGAGGTGTTGAATTTGGAACCGGCTTTGCCGCTGCAAAAATGTTTGGCAGCCAGCATAACGATTCTATTGAAAATATGGAAGGCAAAACAAAAACTAATCATGCAGGCGGTGTGGTAGGCGGCATCACTAATGGAAATGAATTAGTGCTTCGGTTAGCAATTAAACCAACTTCCTCCACACCCAAAGAACAGAACAGCCTGAACTGGGATACAAAACAATTGGAAGATTTCTCAATCAAAGGCCGACATGATTTATGTGTAGCATTAAGAGCACCGGTAATTGTAGAAGCTGTAACAGCTATAGTTCTTGCTGATTTTATGTTGCTGGAACAAAAAATAAAAAAAGTACTTTAATGCCAATCATTTATCATGTAACGACGGCTGCCAATTGGGATGCTGCAAAGCAAAAAGGCTTTTATGAACACCCCTCTTTATTAGCCGAAGGGTTTATTCATTGCTCACAAGACCACCAGGTAGCTGGTGTATTGGAAAGATATTTTGCTGGACAAACCAATTTGATAAAATTGGTAATTGATACCGATAAACTCACCAGCAAATTTGTTTTTGATTGGTCACCTTCTACAGCTGATACATTTCCGCATGTTTATGGAACCATTAATACTGATGCAGTAATTGACACTATCACACTATAAACCTTTCCCATTAACGAAGATTGAATTAATCCACTAATCCATTTACATCCTTCAATCCGTGATTTCTTTCTTCAGTTTTTTAAAATCAATATCTAATATTCCAAACTTGCCTGAGTTGGGCCAGGAGTAATGCCACCACTCTTCATTATAACTTTTGAAACCAAACTTTCCCATTGTTGATTTTAACAGATCCCGGTTTCCTAATATCTCTTTTGATAGTTGAGTAAAGTTGTGATGAGCTGTATCAGTAAAATTGTCAAACCCGGTTCCCATATTAATTTCTTTTCCAGTTTTACTATCAATAATTGTAAGGTCAACAGCAACACCACGATTATGACCGCTTCCATTTTTTGGATGTGCTACATATCGTTCATCTTTTACCAATTCCCAAAATTTTACCGTAACAGCATAAGGCCGGTACGCATCATATATTTTTAATCCAAGCCCTTTATCATTCAATTCTTGTTGCACTTTCTGTAATGCTTTTGCGGCAGGTAATCTCAAAAAAGTAGTAGTTGTTCCGGCAGGGTACATCAACCGCCGCATAAAATTATTTACAGTGGCATAGCGGAGGTCATACACTATTCCCGGTATCATGCTTTTTAGCTCTACCATCTTTTTTAAAGAGTCTTTTTTCACCTGTCCTTTGTAATCATCCCACTTGTTTGTTAGCTGAGGCCGGGTGTAGCTTGTATCCTGCGCCACGGCACTCAGAAGCAGTAATGTTGAAAAGATTAAGGAAATCTGTTCTTTAATGTAGAAACGATTGCCTATTTTGTTACTCATATCCGTGGTTAAAATAGAAAGTAAATTAGTGCAAAACGAGGATATGCTGCCTGCCGCCACCACACTTTTATGATTATATACAGATTGAAGTATCCTTCTATTATTGGCATATCGTTATACCTTTTTGTGTTCATAGCCTGTAACAGTAAAAATGGGAAGGGAGATAGTATCGCAAGCAGCCCACAGGAGCTGCAACAGAAAGTCACAGACCTTATTCAAAAATTTACAGGCCGAGCAGCCGTCAATAATGGCAAGCTGGATGATTCAACGATAACACTAAACCAGACCCGCATTGCCAGGTTGATATATGAAAAAAAATCGTTCGAACCAATCTGGTGCGAAAAAGAAAAATGGCTTCCTGCCGGTGATTCATTATTTAATTTTATTGAATCGTCACAATTGTTTGGATTGTTTCCCGAAGATTATCACCTTGATCAAATAAAAAATATCCGGCAAAAATTTATGGCAGACAGTCTTTCAAAAGGAGATAGAAAAGATGCTGCTCTCTGGTCGCAGGCTGATATTATGTTTACCGATGCGTTTGTACAGATAGTAAAAGATATTAAACTCGGCAGGTTGCCGCAGGATAGCATTACTCTCCGGAAAGATTCTGTACTCAGCGATGATTTTTATAATCAACAACTTCAAGCATTGCAGCAATCATCTTTTGCCAGCGTAGTTCAATCACTGGAGCCAAATCACCGGGGCTATCATTTGCTAAAAACCGGGATTAAAAAATTTCTTGACAGTGCGGATTACAAGCAGTTTACTATTGTTCCTTATCCTGAGAAAAATACTATCAAGTTTAATGTAGCTCTGCAAAAACGTTTGTATGAAGGTGGCTTCCTCGCTTTTGATAGCGTAGCTGCTGATTCAGCGCAGCTGGCTGAAGCCGTTAAGAAATTTCAAAAGAAAAAAAATATCGCTGTTGATGGAAGGGCAGGGGAAGGCACCGTCAGGATGCTCAACGTAAATGATCGGGAAAAATTTATCCGCATTGCTATCAGCATGGATAAGTATAAAATGCTGCCGGAAAAAATGCCCTCTAAATATATTTGGGTAAATGCTTCAGCCAATTTTCTGGAAATGGTAGACAATGAAGAAGTAAAACTTACATCAAAAGTTATTTGTGGTAAACCTAAAACAAGGACACCGGTGCTTACCAGTAATATCACCGAGTTGATTACTTATCCGCAATGGGTGCCGCCGCCAAGTATTGTGGCAAAAGAAATTTTACCAGCTGTTAAAAA
Organism: Chitinophagaceae bacterium; assembly: GCA_043768195.1. Classification (GTDB taxonomy): domain Bacteria; phylum Bacteroidota; class Bacteroidia; order Chitinophagales; family Chitinophagaceae; genus JJ008. The sequence continues at coordinate 8,368 of JAYVKT010000223.1, forward strand.
GAACCCGGGTTATCTGGCCCGCAAAGGGTTTAGTCTCGTTGATTCCAAAGGGAATGAAATAGATCCGTACTCTGTTGATTGGTCGAAGTATGGAAAAATGCCCTACCGTGTTGTACAGGGTAGTGGAGATGCGAATGCACTCGGCATTCTGAAATTTGTTTTTAGCAATAAATACTCTGTTTACCTGCACGACACTAACCAGCGGTATTTGTTTGGCAATGCGATGCGATCATTGAGCCACGGTTGTGTAAGGGTGCAGGAATGGGAAAAATTGGCCTATTATATTTTGAG
>JAYVKT010000224.1:0-3272 GCA_043768195.1 Chitinophagaceae bacterium
ACGTTCGGGCAGGCACACTTTCTTTTATGAAATATATCTGGATAATAATAACGGCCTTTTTTTTAACCAGTTGCAGCAGGGGTATTGGTAAAATATTAAAGAACCCCGACCCGGCTTACAAGCTTCGTATTGCTGAGCAATATTTTGTAAAGAAAAAGTACACTCTTGCCCAACAGGTTTATGAGGATGTAATGCCTTACTACAAGGCGAGCAAAGAGTTTGAGGACATCTATTATAAGTATGCATACTGTGCTTACTATATAGCTGATTATTTAAGTGCTGAAAACCTGTTTAAAAGCTATCTGGAAATATTCCCTACAAGCATCAGAGCAGAAGAAGTGGATTACATGAGGGCTTATTCTTATTATAAGCAGTCGCCTAAACCACAACTGGATCAAACAAATACGATTAGAGCAATGGGGATGATGCAGACATTTATTAATACTCACCCCGGTTCTGCCAGAAATAAAGAGGCTACAGAAATTATTGATATTTGCCGGGCCAAACTTGAAAAAAAGGATTACCAGAGTGCCCAGTTGTATTATGATATGGGGCAGTTTAGGGCATCGGGTGTTTCATTTACTACATTATTGAATGCTTATCCCGAGTCTATACTGGCTGATGAATATAAGCTGATGATTATTAGATCATACTATCGCTTTGCAGAACTAAGCGTAGAAGCGAAAAAGATAGAGAGATTTGAACAGGTAATTACAGAGTGTAATGAGTTTACAGACCGTTTCCCCGATAGTAAATTAAAAAAAGAAGCAGAAAGTTTTTTGAATTTATCGCAAACCAATATTAAAAATTTAAGTAATGAGCAAGTTAAGACGTCAGCTTAGTGCAGGTATCACTAATAATGTGGAGACCCGCAACCTTGATGATATTAAGGCCAAAACAGGTAACCTGTATGAGTCAATATCTATTGTTGGCAAAAGAGCCAATCAAATTAATATTTCCCTGCGGGAAGAATTGCACAATAAGCTGGAGGAGTTTGCAAGCCACACAGACAGCCTGGAAGAAATTCATGAGAATAAGGAACAAATTGAAATCTCAAGGGCTTATGAAAGAATGCCAAACCCTGCATTGCTTGCCACACAGGAATTTCTTGATGATAAGGTTTATTTTCGCAGAGGGGAAGATGAACTTTTCAGCTAATTAATACCGGTATAAAAACTATAATACTTACAGCGATGGGTTTCCGTCGCTTTTTTACTTTAAACAGGATTTTTATATCCGTTACCACCTTTCTTCAGTAAATGGTATTTTTGATAAAGTATGTTAAAAGGGAAAAAAATATTATTGGGTATTACAGGCAGTATTGCTGCCTATAAATCAATTTACCTGGTTCGGCTATTGATAAAATCAGGAGCCGAAGTAAAAGTAATCATCACACCTTCTGCAAAAGATTTTGTTTCCTCCCTTACTTTATCAACACTAAGCCGAAACCAGGTGCTGGTTGATTTATTTGATGAAGAAAGCTGGGCAAATCATGTGATGCTTGGCCGCTGGGCAGATGTAATGGTAATAGCCCCGCTTAGTTGCAATACCCTGGCTAAAATGGCAACGGGGCGATGTGATAACCTGTTACTGGCAACTTATCTCTCAGCTACCTGTCCCGTGGCGGTAGCCCCTGCAATGGATGAAGATATGTGGCATCATCCTGCCACAAAAGAAAATATCAGAAAACTGGAGTCTTTTGGCAACAAAATAATTCCTGTAGAAAAAGGTGATTTAGCCAGTGGCTTGAATGGTGAAGGCAGAATGGCTGAACCGGAGCAAATAGTGAATTATTTGTTGTCCAATTTTTTTTTGATCTCACCTCAGGCGAGACCGCTGGCAGGTAAAAAAGCAATAGTAACTGCAGGGCCAACATACGAACCTATAGACCCCGTTCGTTTTATTGGAAATAACTCTTCCGGAAAAATGGGTATTGCTATCGCAAAAGAATTGGAACAACGGGGTGCTGAAGTAACACTGATAATGGGGCCGTCGCAAATTGATATAAATGCAAACGGAATTTCCCTTATCCGGGTACACACGGCTGATGAAATGTACAAAGTTGCCAATGATAAATTTGCGAAATCGGATATTGCCATCATGGCTGCCGCAGTAGCTGATTATACACCGGCGACAACTGCTAAAGAAAAAATTAAGAAAAAAGACGAGCATCTTACTGTTGAGCTTGTCAAAACAAAAGATATTCTAAAAAGCCTCGGGGAGACAAAAACTAAAGGGCAAGTGCTGGTGGGATTCGCATTAGAAACTAATAATGAAAAACAACATGCAGTGGATAAGCTGCAAAAGAAGAATGCAGATATGATTGTTTTAAATTCTCTGAACGATTCAGGTGCAGGTTTTGGACACGACACAAATAAGATTACTATTTTCGAAAAGGGCGGCCGGGAGTTTAACTTTGACACCAAATCAAAAACAGCGGTTGCTAAAGATATTGTTGATACTATAATCAAACTTTATTATGCATAAAAAAATATTAATTGCTTTCGCATTTGCCGGTGCTGCTCTGTTTGCACAGGGGCAGGAGATACAAGCCCGGCTGACTGTAATAACGGCTAAAGTAAGCACCCAGGTGGATAAGAAAGTTTTTCAGACTTTACAATCGTCACTAACTAATTTTCTGAATACCCGCAGATGGACAAGTGATGCTTTTCAGCCAAACGAAAAGATTCAATGTAATTTTCTCTTAAATATAGATCAGGAGCTTGGCAACAATGTTTATAAAGGAAAACTAACGGTGCAGGCGGCACGGCCGGTTTACAGTACTACCTACGATTCGCCAATCATGAATTTTTTGGATGATAATATTACTTTTCGGTATGTAGAATTTCAACCCGTGGAGTTTAATGAGAACAGGGTGCAGGGCAACGACCCGTTGGCGGCAAATATCACCGCTATACTGGCTTATTACGTCAACCTGATTATTGGATTTGATTACGGATCTTTTTCCCTTCGTGGGGGGGATACCTATTTTCAAAAAGCCTGGAATATTGTGAACAATGCTCCCGAGAACAGCCAAATTTATGGCTGGAAATCATTTGAAGGTCTTCGCAACCGCTACTGGCTGGCCGAAAATCTGAATAACAACAGGTTTGCATTGATGCATGATGCAGTGTATGCTTACTACAGAAATGGGATGGATCTGTTTTATGAGAATGAGGATGCCGGCAGAAACGGCATGCTTAACTGCCTTAATTTTCTGAATACAGTAAATACAGAAAATCCCAACTCAATGGTGATCCAATTTTTTTTCC
>JAYVKT010000225.1:0-5626 GCA_043768195.1 Chitinophagaceae bacterium
ATTTTTCAATCACTTGTTCAATGTCATCCGGTAGTGCTGCTTCAAACAACATTTCTTCTCCGGTGGTTGGGTGAATAAAGCCAAGCGTCTTTGCATGAAGTGCCTGCCTCTTACAAATAGTAAAACAATTATCTACAAATTGTTTGTATTTGGTAAACACAGTTCCTTTTACAATTTTATCCCCGCCGTAAAAATCATCGTTGAATAATGGATGCCCGGCATATTTCATATGCACCCTTATCTGGTGGGTGCGGCCTGTTTCCAAAATACATTCTGTTAATGTAACATAGCCAAATCTTTCTAATACTTTGTAATGAGTAATGGCATGTTTACCATGGTCGCCTTCGGGATAGGCTTCAAAAAGTTTTCTGAACCTCAGGTTGCGGCCAACATGGGCCACAATAGTTCCTTCATCATTTTGTATATCACCCCAGGCTAAGGCTACATATTTTCTGCTGGTAGTATGATCAAAAAATTGTTTGGCAAGATGGCGCATTGCTTTATCTGTTTTTGCCAATACCAAAAGGCCACTGGTATTTTTATCAATGCGATGCACCAATCCAAACCTTGGCAGCGTATCTTCTGACAAGTTTGGATTTTGCTGTTGCAGATAATATGAAACTCCATTTAGCAAAGTGCCTGTGTAATTACCACTGCCGGGATGAACCACCATGCCTGCCGGCTTGTTGATGATCATCAGGTCTGCGTCTTCATACACAATATTCAACTCCATCTTTTCGGGCACCACACTGGTGTCTTCGGGGCTCATATCTGAATAGACAACGATGGAATCAAGCGGTTTTACTTTATAGTTTGACTTTACCTGGGCATCATTTACCAGCACCATACCGGTACTAATAGCTTTCTGAACTTTATTCCGGGTTGCGCCTTCAATGCGGTTCACCAAAAATTTATCAATTCTTAGTTGTTCCTGGCCTTTGTCAATGATTATGCTGAACCGTTCGTAGAGTTCATCGTTATTATCTTGTATATCTGTACCGTCTTTTTCCAATTCATCCTGCATGGCGCAAAGATAATGGTTGAGGTTTTGTTGGTAGATTTACAGTTGATTCATGAAAAAGCAAGAAGTCATATTCAAAGATCTTGGGGTAATGGAGTATCAGGCTGCATGGGATTACCAGGAAGAGTTGCTAAGGGAAAATGTGAAAAAAAAGACTTTAGTCTATAGTCTTGAGTCTGGAGTTGAAAACGACCTGACTCCGGACTCCCGACTTTCGACTCAACATCACCTTCTTTTTGTAGAACACCCTCCTGTTTACACATTGGGAAAAAGCGGTAACAAAGAGAATGTGCTGTTAGATGATGATGGATTAAAGGAGAACAACATTCAATTTTTTAATACTAACCGTGGCGGGGATATTACTTTTCATGGCCCCGGTCAGCTTGTTGGCTATCCGATTCTTGATCTGGAAAGATTCTACACAGATATTGGAAAGTATCTCCGCAATCTTGAAGAAGTTATTATTCTTACCATGGCGGAATATGGTATTAAAGGCGAACGGTCAAGCGGTGAAACGGGGGTTTGGATAGAACCCGGTATTCCCGGAAAGGAAAGAAAGATTTGTGCTATTGGTGTACGCTGTAGCCGCTGGGTTACCATGCATGGGTTTGCTTTCAATGTAAATACTGACCTTTCATATTTCAATCACATCATTCCATGCGGTATTGTTAACAAGCAGGTAACATCGCTGGAAAAAGAAATAGGAAAAAAAGTGGCTGCAGAAGAGGTATATGAAAAAGTGAAAAAAAATTTTGCAAAAGTATTTGACGCCGAACTCATTTAAAAATCTTTCTCTAAATAAAATTTGTGTTTTTCTATCAGCTTTCCATCCTCATATAACTCGAACCGGAACCAGCCGGCATGGTAGAAACTTGTTTTATCAATTTTGAAGTTCTTCTCTTTTACTTCCTTTATTTCAAAAAGAAAAGTTTCATTTTCTTCAAAAAATTTCAGCGAATATTTTTTTGGTTTTTCCTCATCCGGCAGGCTGATGCGTACATACCCATCCCGATGGGTGTACACATACAACGATGGCATAAAAACATTTGCCTTGGGTTTGTTGTTATTTACTTTCGGCACGGCTACTGAATCAATGCCGGGTAGCTGATCAACCCTGATGGGTAAGCCTGCTTTGCGGGTAGTGTCAAGCTGGGGTCTTTTTGCATCACTGAAAAGAAAGACACCTTTTTCCAGCATAATATAAATGCGGTAAAACATATGATCGTTAGTTGCCTTGGCATCCACATAACCGTTTTGCGGGGTAGTAGGGTCGGGAACCGTAAGAATTGTTTTGTAACCGGTAAGACTATCGAAAGAACGCTGAATGCTTATTTGCCGGATATTGGAAAAATTATTTACCCAACCAATGATAATCCTGTTGTTACCAACATTTTTCAATGAGAACTTTGGCAATGTATCCTGTGCATACAAGCTATGCCCAATAAAAAGCGGTGCTAATAAAATGAATAAGAATAGTCTTTTCATATTGTCAAAACGAAATTAGGATTGGATTCGTTTACCGTATTAACAAAGATAGGGCAGCAGGTTAAAAAAACTAAAATATTAACGTTCCCTTACTCAAAGATGCATTGCCCTGCAGGCCACCGCTGTGAATTAGCAATAGCCGGCTGCCGGGGGCAAAGAAATTTGTATTGATAAGGTTATTCACCGCAAATAACAGTTTACCTGTATAAACAAAATCGGATGGGATATTTGTTTGCAGGTAAAATTCGTTCATAAATTTTATGAGATCAGGTTTGTGTTTTGCATAGCCACCAAAGTGATAATCATGTATAATTTTGAAAATAGTTTTCTTATCGCCGGTAAGTAATTTTATATTTTCTTCAAGGTCAAAATTGTTTTTCAATACACTGATGGACACTACAAGTGTTGACGATGATGCATTTTTGATTAACCCGGCTGTCATGGTGCCTGTACCGGCTGCACAGCATATATGAGAGTATGCTTCCTTTTTGCAATAATCCAAAATAGTGGAAGCTCCATCAGCACCCTTTATTCCGTAACCTCCTTCCGGAATAAGATAACACTCCTTTATATTCAATTCTCCGGGAATTTTTCCTTCCTTATATTTTTCTCTGCTGCTAAAAAAAAATTGCATACCCATTTCTTTTGCTTTGCTAAGCGTAGGGGAGAGGCAGGCCGCTTCTTCGCCCCGGATAATACCAATGGAGTTTAACCCATTAAGATTGCAGATAGCAGCCGTTGCAATGATGTGATTTGACCAGGCTCCCCCATACGTTACTATAGTTCTCTTTTCTTGTCGCTTTGCTTCTTGCAGGTAATAGCGAAGCTTGAACCATTTATTGCCGGCAACATACGGATGTATCTTATCCAATCGTAGTATATCTGCTTCCACCCCTTTTGCAGAAAGAAGTGGAAGTGATAGTTTGTCAATAGTAATATTGGAAAGATTAATATCATCCATATAAATCAGCATTAGCGGCTTGGCGAATTTACTTTATTTTCGCCCCTCAATTTCATCATTGAATATGAAACCTACTCTTGTAATATTAGCAGCCGGTATGGCTTCCAGATATGGAAGCATGAAGCAGGTGGAAGGCTTTGGCCCCACCGGGGAAACGATCATGGACTATTCTATTTTTGATGCCATCCGTGCAGGCTTTGGTAAAGTGGTATTTATTATCCGGAAAGAATTTGCAGAAAATTTCAGAACAATATTTGAACCCAAACTGAAGAACAGGATTGTTACAGAATATGTTTACCAGGAACTCGACTCATTTACAGAGGAGTTTACACCATCAGTTGAAAGAACTAAACCCTGGGGTACAGCCCATGCGGTGCTTTGTGCAATGAATGCAGTAAAAGAGCCTTTTGCCGTTATTAATGCCGATGACTTTTACGGGCATAATGCTTTTGAAAATGCAGCTGCATTTTTAAATGTAGGGTGCAATGCAAAAAATTATGCAATAGTAGGATACGATCTTTTAAGCACTTTATCCGAACATGGAACTGTAAACCGTGGTATTTGCGAATTAAATAATGAAGGTAACCTGGCAAACATTACGGAACGTATCAACATTGCGAAGAAAGGTGACAGCATAATCAGTGAAGATGGGCTGGAGCCGAAGGAACTTTCTTTGCGAACAAGGGTTTCTATGAATTTCTGGTGTTTTGACACTTCTTTTTTTTCTTACACACAAAACCTTTTCAGTAATTTTTTGCAACACAACGGTAAGGAATTGAAATCAGAATTTTTTATTCCCATTGTTGCTGATCAATTTATTAAAGAGGGCGGTAAGATAGAAGTAATTCCTACAAGCTCATTGTGGTTTGGGGTAACTTATAAGGAAGATGCGCCTTTTGTTCAGCAAAGTCTGGACCAGCTTATAAAAAATGGGGAGTATCCCGAAAGCCTCTGGGCTTAATAAAAAATACCCGCCATAGCGACGGGTATTTTTTTTCAGAGGGAAATTATTTTTAATCACCTTTTACCATAAATACATAGTCCTGTATTTTTTGCACCTGCTGTTGTTTGTTCATTCCACGTACAGATGAACTGGAAACTATCTTAACAGCTGCGTAGGCAGTATCTTTCTTTAATTCATCCAGCGCCTTATAAATATATTTTGATTGAATGGCAAACACTGCACCCTCGGCCTGGGTTTCTTTAGTACTCAAAATTCCTATTACTTCACCATTGTGATTGAAAACCGGGCCGCCACTATTGCCGGGATTAGCCGCTACTGCTATCTGACAGCTTAATGTATCACCGTTAAAACCGGTTCTGGCACTCAGGTAGCCTTCTCCATATACAATTTCATTTCTTGGAAAACCAAGTGTGTATAAAGGCTCGGCAATGTCAGTACTGGATTTTCGGATACCATACGGCAGAGATGATAAAGATTTGAATTCGGAATCATCAATTTTTAAAATGGCTATATCCTTTGCCAAATCCAGCTTCACCACTTTTACTTTATACTGTTCACCCTTATTATTTTGAACGTAAACGGTTTTTGAATTTTTTACAACATGTGCATTGGTCACAAGGTATCCTTTGCCATCAATTAAAAAGCCTGTTCCGTTATAACGAACGGGTGTATTGATAATGGCTTTGGTATTTTTTTTATCTACCTTATCAATTTTAGTGTCAAGCTGTTTTGTTTTAACATCAAGTTGTTTCACTTTGCTTACCAGTTCTGTTACCTGTGCATTTTCATTTTTTGGTGCAAAGGCGTTTATCAGCGCAGTAACGCTTAACGCAGTAATACCGGCAATGGAAGCCGCAATGGCAGCCACCCTTTTATATCTTTTCCAGAGGTAAACAACTTTCGCCTTGCCAGTAAGCCTGGAAGAGTCAATCTTACCCTGTTCTGTTAAATCAGTATGAACTTCGTTCAGTGAAGACCGGAAACTTTTCCTTTCACCAAAATGATTCAATTGTTGCAAAAACAAGGTATGCTCTACCACCAATTGATCTACCTCTGCATTTGTTTTGCGTAGGTTTTCAAATTGTAATCTTTCATCAGGTTTCATTTCACCCCGGATGTAGCGTTCTACAGCATCTAAAATTTTTATATCATCCATCACTGTTCCCATTTTTATAATGTGCAAAAAATATTTTTT
>JAYVKT010000226.1:0-3049 GCA_043768195.1 Chitinophagaceae bacterium
AGTTATCACTTCTATAAATGCTAAGTAGTGGGCATTGCTTCTGCGTTGTTTAAAAACTTCCTTTGGTATCTGCAATAATTCTGCATAGGGATTGATTACTGTTATTGGTTGCAATATTTTTTGTACGTTCTGTAATAACTGTCTGGCCTGGGTTTCATCGGTTGTATTTATTTTACCTGCACTTATTTTCCGTTGATAGTCCATTATTCTTTCGTCCTGTTCCTGGCTCTCGTCCAGGTAAATTAAAAAGCACCTATTGGCATTATCTTCATACAAACTTTCTTTGGTGGTGCAACCTGCAATACAAACAGGGCCGTAAACTTTTAAATGGATTGTCTTTGTGTTGCCGTTCTTGTCTTTGATGGTTACGGTTTTACTTATTCTCTGTTTGCTTTGTAATTCTCTTAATGGATAGAGTGCTGATAATATTCCGTCCAGGTCTTCAATCAATATTAGTTTGTGGCCGAGCTCCGCTTTGTCAAAATAATAAAATGCGTTCTCTGTCAGTGCGGTGATCTCTATTTTATCTTCTTCCGGTATCAACTCGCCAACTTTTTCCTGCAGGTGGCTCTTGCCGGTGCCGCTGCTGCCCATGCTGATAATGTGTAAGGGCTTTGCTGTTTTTCTGCTGGTATAAATTAACCACATGATCAACCGGTTCAGTTCTTCGCCTACCATGCCGCTTTTTCCTATCAGTTCATTTGTTATTTGTAGTAAATTCTTTTGCTGTAAAAATTTTATGGCTGCTTCTTTCTCCTGCTCTGTGAGTGGTTTTATTTGTTTGCCCTGTTCCTGTTGCTTGCTTTCTATTTGTTGCAGCCTGTAACTTTCTAACTCGTTGGTGATGTCGGATAAATCTTTGCTCACTGCTGTTACACCAACTTCCAACCGGTCGGCAATAAGCCTGGCTAACTTTTCAACCTGTGTAATGCTGTATAAATCTAAATTCTGCCGGATGGCCAGTGCTGCAATGTCCGGGTTGTTCAGGTAATGCTGGAACTTGCGGTTAATGACTTCTATTTTTATTGTTACTCTTAACCGGTCTAATCCTTCCAGCCGGATGCCGCCTAAAATGGTGTAGCCTAATTCTTCTGTGTTGTAAGTGATGGCTTCGGGGTTGGCCGTATTGATTTTGTTTTGCTGCATGTGGATAAATTTTAAATCTGACATATTTGTCGTAAAAGTATAAGATTTGTTAGAACCAGACAAATAAAATATCTCTTGTTTCAGATATTTATATCAGCTACTTTTACAAAAGCCTTCGTAAATAGGCTGTTTAAACGATAAATATGACTTTCGGCGAACACATTACAACCCTTCGTAAGCGTAAAAGCATTTCACAAAGTGAACTCGGCAAAGCCGTTGGCACAAGCGGCGACATTATTGGCAAGTATGAGAGAGACGAAGTAAAACCTTCTGTGGAAGTGGCTGCAAAAATTGCCGATGCCCTGGAAGTATCTTTAGATTTTCTTGTTGGTAAAACAAATGTAGAGATTGATGCTAAAGCTTTGAAGCGGTTGCAGGATATTCAAAAACTTAATGACAACGATAAAGCTACCGTCTTTGAGATGGTGGATGCTTTCCTCCGGGATAGAAAAGCAAAAAAAGCTTACGCTTCGTAAAAATATCAAAGCCCTCGGTTGAGGGCTTTTGTATTTTAATTCCTATTTATGATTTCTTCCCTTGTAGGGAAAAGATTTTTATAAAGCTGTACAGATGGCTTTACTATACTTTCCAACTTAATATCTTTTTTCTCAAAGACTCTATTGCCGATAAACATTAAAGGTTGAGGCGATATTCCAATAACGGTTTTTTGGGAGTTCCTGTAAAAGACAAATACAGCTCTTACATTTATGCTTTTAGATGTAAAATCATTTCTGATTTTCTTTAAATTATATGAAGTACTTTTTTTCTTCATTGCATTTAACTTAATAAAGAACTGCTTTGCAATCTTGCTGTCAGTAATTAATACAGAATCCCCACCATACATAACATTATACTGATTTAAGTGTAACTCTGTTCCATAATAAGATTCTGTGTAAACTTTAACACTGTCAAATTTAAAGTCTTGGCATAACACTAAATTTTTAGTCAAAAAAACGACAACAAGTAAGAGGATGAACTTTTTCATGGCAACAAATTAATTTTTAGGTTTAGTTGCTGCTTTAATTGCCCTTTCAAGTTTTACTTGTCGAGTAACGCCTGTTACTTTAGTTGAAGTTGGGCTCTCAAATGTAGAAGGAATACCACCATGATTAGTACGAGGGCTTTCGCCATTGGCAGCTTTTTTAATCGCAAATGGGTTTTCTACCAATTGAATTACATTCTGTTCTTCCTTGGTGGTATATAATTTATCTTTTGTTTTGTAAGCTCTATAATTTGCATCTTTGGGATGTTCCATAAAATTTACAAAATGTCCGACTTCGTGGAGAAAAATCGAAGCTGGTGATGTGACCTTTCCATTGCCTTTGGCTTCAGTATTCATATTTTTCCCCATTTGGTCATTATTAACATGTTCAATGCCAACAAGAGGATCTATACTCAAAATATTATTCTTATCGTCATATGCACCTACCTTACCCTTACTGTAAACAACATCTGTAACGTAATCTCCTGTCAATCCTTTTTCTGCTGCATCTTCACCCTTAGAGTAATTCAATACTGCATACATGTTTCTTGCAAAGTCATCCTTGCTATCAAGGTCTTTTAACTTCTCAACGTCTTCCCAACTTTTTAAATTAACAGATTGCTTTTTGTCGTCCTTATCCGTATACCACAAAATATATTCTTCCCCATCTGGGTCTATATTGATGACCGGATTATTAGCAGCATAATTATAGGGGGACATATCAAAAAACTTTTCGGCTAATGGGTCTGCCGTTGTCCATCTTCCTATTTGAGGGTCTTGGAATCTTGAACCGTAATCATATTCTTCAAGTCCACTACCATCACTGAACTCAGCCGATTGTAATTCTTTACCGTTGAACTTTATTTTATTTTGAAGTGTTCCAGCGGCTTTGCTGGAGATGCCAGCCATAGGGAGCCCGAA
>JAYVKT010000227.1:0-5613 GCA_043768195.1 Chitinophagaceae bacterium
CCTATTTTCTGCCTGTTGGCGGCATTTATGAATTTTATGCATTGGGTGTAGCTGTTGGTTTTATAATGGGAGGCATCCAATCGCTAAGCCGTTCCACTCATGCCAAGCTAATGCCAGATACTAAAGACACGGTTTCCTATTTTAGTTTTTATGATGTAACAGAAAAAATGGCGGCCGTCGTAGGCATATTCAGCTTTGGTCTGATTACAGAACTAACCGGCTCACAAAGAAATTCAGTACTGGCACTCACCGTATTCTTTGTTACCGGGTTACTATTGTTGTTTTATGCTAATGCGGCAAAAAATAAAGCCCCCTAACCCTTCGATAAACTCTGGGAATAACCCCGCAAAGGGGACTTTAGAAACTTGAAAGAAAAATATTTACTGTATGAAACTGTATTCGATAAATACCGGTTATTTTAAATTGGATGGCGGCGCCATGTTTGGCGTAGTACCTAAAAGCATCTGGAATAAAATTAACCCGGCGGATGAAAACAATCTTTGTTCCTGGGCTTTGCGTTGCTTACTGATTGAGGATGGCAGCCGTTTAATCCTTGTTGACAATGGCAATGGCGATAAACAGGATGCCAAATTTTTCAGCCATTATTATCTGCATGGAGATGATACGTTAGATAAATCGTTGGCGAGATATGGTTTTCGCAAAGAGGATATCACGGATGTATTTCTTACTCATCTGCATTTTGATCATTGCGGTGGTAGTATTGTAAAAGATGGTGAAAAATTAGTTCCGGCTTTTAAAAATGCAACATACTGGAGCAATAAAGAACATTGGGATTGGGCTGTGCACCCAAATGAAAGAGAGAAAGCTTCTTTTTTAAAAGAAAATATTTTACCGATTGAAGAAAGTGGCAGGTTACAGTTTATAGATGTCGCCGGTAGTGTTGATGGAAGATTGGGTGAAACATTTTTTACTGAAAACATTTCTGTCAGGTTTGTAAGCGGCCACACAGAGAGTATGATGCTGCCACAAATAAAATACAATGACAACACTATCGTTTTTATGGCTGACCTGCTGCCTTCGGCCGGGCACATACCCATTCCGTATGTGATGGCGTATGATATGAATCCGTTAACTACACTGAACGAGAAAAAATCTTTTTTAAAAGAAGCCGTTGAAGGCAATTACATTCTTTTCTTTGAACATGACCCGGTGCATGAATGCTGTAACCTGCAACAAACCGAAAAAGGTGTAAGAGCAAAAGATTTTTTTAAGCTGGAAGAAATTTAAGCCGAATTATTTTTTTGTTCTTCTTTGCTTTTATAAAGTTTCTTAATTCCCAGTATCAATAAGCTGCCGATAATGGCTGGCACAATAAGGTTTACAAACCAGATGGTGATGGTGGTAAAAAGTATGCCCAGTTGATTAATTGAAAAAAGACCAATCAGTTTAATTGCTACTTCGCCCCGCAAGCCAATATCTGCAATAGCAAAGGAAGGAATGACAGCCAGCACAAAAAAAGTAATACTCACTGACCACAAACATTGCCACAAAGAAATATCTACTGCAAACAAACGAAACAACAGATAGTATTGAACAATAAAAACAAGAAACCGCAAAAAAGATAATAGTAATAATTTAATGAGCAGGCCGGCATTAAAATCTTCCAATGCGTTTATTAAATAAGCAAACCGGTTGCTGCCCGGCAGCCTGTCCACCCATTTTATAAGCCAGGACAGCCGAAAATAAAAAAGCAATAAAACAGAGAGTACGGCTATCACTCCATATAAAATTACTTTTATCCATAGGGGAGAAATGATCTGACCTGTTTCAATTTCAGATCGCAGTAGTATCAAACCAATACAACCCATCAATAAGGTAATGATGAGCTGGCTGATGCTGCCTGTAATAGTAATTGAAATTGTTTTTAGCCGGTTGCCTTCATCCATGTATAAAACCCTGCCCAGGTATTCTCCCACCCTGTTGGGTGTACTCACAGAAAAAGAAACACCTGACAACACCGCACGGAATGCTTTCAAAAAACTTACCTGTTGAACGGCTCTTACAGATACTTTCCATTTTACTGCTTCTAAAGACCAGTTTACGATCATTAATACGATCACAGCAATCAGGTTCCAAACTAATGGGGTGGTAAAAGATGCCCTGATTTGCTGCCAGGCTATTTCAAGATTCGGTTGCTTTTGTATTTGCCGGTAAATAGACCATGACAGCCACATAAATAACAGCGGCCCGAGGAAGTAATTGATGAAGAGTTTGATATTTTTGTTTAGTTTCATTAACCTGCCTGCCATCAGGCAGGTGTTGTAAAAATACAGTCCTGTTTGCAAAAGCCTGCTAAAATAATCCTCGGTATTGATCCCGGCACCATCGTGATGGGCTACGGTTTGATAACAGTAAATAATAATAAAGTATCGCTGCTTGAACTTGGTGTATTAAAACCCGGAAAAGTAAAAGACAGTTATAAAAAATTGCAATTGATATTTAATACTGTCAGCGGATTAATAACCAAATACCAACCAACCGATTTTGCCATTGAAGCTCCCTTCTTTGGTAAAAATGTACAAAGTATGCTTAAACTCGGGAGGGCACAGGGTGTTGCTATTGCTGCTGCCATGCGGCATGGGTTGGACGTAACAGAGTACTCACCAAAAAAAGTAAAGCAATCCATTACTGGTAATGGTAATGCTGATAAAGAACAGGTGATGAAGATGCTGCAGACATTATTATCATTTAGCGAAAGTCCAAAACAGTATGACGCCACTGATGCGTTGGCAGTAGCTATGTGCCATTATTTTCAATCCAATTCTGTTTTAAACAAAGCTGGTAAGGGCTTAAAAGGCTGGGATGATTATATTAAAAAGAATCCGGGGCGGCTCCGTAAATAATGCTTATACCATTTAGACATTAAAAGTAATCCTGTGAGAATATAACACCTTTACCGTGTATTTGCACACGGATGACACAACTTGTCCCGAAGAATTTCGGGAGACTAAACGGATGAACACAGATTTTTCTGCTACGCAGAAATCCTGGATTTTGATTTATCAAAATAATCTGTGTTCATCGATACAATCCGTGTCATCCGTGTGCAAAAATGTATTTTCAATGTCTAATTGCTATTACTCCGGTTTGCGTGCCGGGTTTTCTGATTTCTTTTTAAATGATTTATTTTTTTCAGGCTTCTGTTTGTCAATTTTCTTTTTAGGTGCAGGTGTTTCGTCTGTTATTGCCGTCATCGTACTGTCTGCGATAGTTGCTGCCACCACTGAGTCCATTACCTGCAGGGTTGAATCTACAATTTTGCCATCCCAGTCATACGCATCTCTTTCGTTTTCTTTGGCTATTAAATTAACCCAGTCAATACTTACTCCATACCAGCCTTTATTATCAAACCAAATTACTTCGTCGTAAGCAAGAAAATATTTCATGGTGTCCACATCAAAATAAATCTTCCCTTTTAACATGGGTGTTTTCATTCCGTCTTCTTCAATCAATATTGAATCGGCAGTATAAGAAACAAATTTTGCTTTCAACCAATCCACTCCATTATCTACTCCCATAAGAATATACTTATAAAAATCCTCACGGAATTCCTGCTGCATGCTGCTATCTTCCACCGTAGCTAATAAAGCATTAGCTTCATCCGCATTAGCCGTATCAGCAGTAAGTGCCCGCAACATATAAGCCTTAATGGTTTTGGCATCAGGAAAAAGATTTACAAACCCTTCTTCATCCTTTTCTGCTAAAACGGCAAATATTTTTTTTATCATCACCTCCTTATTCTTTTCCTGGCCAAAAGAAGGTTTTGCAGTCATTAAAAAAAGGGCCAGCAATACTAATCCTGTTTTCTTCATCTTACTATTTATAAATGAGCCAAAATTTTTTTCTGAACTTCCTTTAATTTTTCTGCTGATGCCTGTGGTTTTGGTTGCACAAAGTTCAAATCGTTTGCCGAATTTACCGGGATTAGGTGAATATGTGCATGTGGCACTTCTAACCCGACAACACTAATGCCACAACGGTTGCAGTCAAATGCTTTTTCGATAGCATGGGCAATGGGTTTGGCAAACAAAAGCATTTCGCTTAGGTAACTATCAGGTAAATCAAATAATTTATCCGTTTCATTTTTCGGCACTACCAGCACATGGCCTTCCCGCAGGGGAAAGATGTCGAGGAAAGCAAAAAAGAGTTCATTCTCTGAAATTTTATAACAAGGAATTTCTCCCGCAATTATTTTTGAAAATATTGTCATCCCGCCCAGGAGTTTTGTTTTCTGCAATTGCAGGTAATATTTAATTTTTTGAAACACCTTTCAGGTATTGCTGCAAACCTGTTACAAAAATAAAAGTTCCGGGGGTTCCAGAACTTTTATTACTTCATTTTAACTTATTGCTCAGGCTGTAATTTCTTCAATTTTAAATTTAAGTACCCCAGCCGGCGCCTGCACCTCGGCTGTTTCGCCAACATGTTTGCCCAAAATGCCCTTTCCAATTGGTGAGGTTACTGAAATTTTCCCTGCCTTAAGGTCGGCTTCCTGTTCGCTTACAATTTTATAGGTCACCTGCTTTTTTGTTGCCAGGTTTGTGAGTGTAACTTTTGTAAGTATAGATACTTTACTGGTGTCGATACTTGCCTCATCCAGCACACGGATATTGGCCATGGCGCCTTCAAAAGCAGCAATTTTAGCTTCCAGCATTCCTTGTGCTTCTTTGGCAGCATCATATTCTGCATTTTCCTTGAGGTCTCCTTTTTCTCTTGCTTCTGCAATAGCCCTGCTGGCTGCGGGGCGGTCTATACCTTTCATACGCTGCAAATCTGCTTTCATTTGCACCAGTGTTTCTTTTGTTACATACTGAAAGTCACTCATAGTTAACTCCTTTTTTGCTTTAGTAATTTCACTTATGGCATTCGATAAAAAAAAATAACAACGCCTCAGTGTTTGCTGAAGCGTTGCATTAATATGACACAAATATAAAAAAGATTCGGATAACCAACTATTAATCCAAGCCTAATTTCTCTAACAAAATTTTAGCCATTTTATAAAAAGATTCATGGCTGTACCCTGCAATATGCGGAGTTACAATCACATTGGGTTGTTCTAACAACCAATTCAGTAATTCCTTTTCTTTTGCCGGATAAGTTTCCAGGTTCTCATTTTCCAAAACATCGAGCCCCGCACCTCCAATTTTATTTTCTTTCAGGGCATTTACCAATTCTTCCAACCTTACCACACTTCCTCTTGAGCTGTTGAGAAAGTAGGGCCTTCTTTCCAGTAAATTAAAAAAGGCTGCATCTGCCATGTGAAATGTTTCGTCGGTAAGCGGCACATGAAAGCTGATGACATCGGCATACTTACACACCTGTTCCAGGTTTGCTTCTTTTATAAAATTGCCGCCAAAGCCAAACTTATATTTGTCATAAGCCAATATGGTGACACCAAATGGCTGCAACAACTTAGCAAAACTCTGCCCGGTGTTTCCAAAGCCAATAATGCCAACTGTTTTACCACTTAGTTCTGTTCCCCTGTTTTCATCCCGCCGCCACAAACCTTGTTTCACTTCGTTGTGTGAGGAGGTAATATGATTCATCAGGTTAAGCAGCAAACACAATACATGTTCGGCCACTGCATTCCGG
>JAYVKT010000228.1:0-3325 GCA_043768195.1 Chitinophagaceae bacterium
GAGGTCTTTTAATATGAAAAGACTGGCTGAAAGATGGACCAAAGCATTAAACAATGCTGAAAAACTGATGCTGTTATTAAAAAAAGAATATCATCTTAAATAAAGTTTTATGGAAGTACACCACCACTCACACACCTCAAGAAAAAAATGGACTCATTATTTCTGGGAATTTTTAATGTTGTTCCTTGCTGTGTTCTGTGGTTTTCTCGCAGAGTATCAACTGGAGCATAAGATTGAAAAGGACAGGGAAAAGCAATATATGCAATCTATGGTAAGAGACCTTGTTGCAGACACGGCCTCTTTCAATGAAAATTTACCATTCAAACTTGAAAGAATAGCAGCTATTGATTCTTTATTTGATTATTTTTCGGTTCACAGAGATGAAAAAACAATTCCTGGTTATGTACACAATTTGCTCAGGCGGGCAACCTGGGACAGAAATTACAACCGAAATAAATCCACTATAAGCCAATTAAAAAACTCCGGTGGCATGCGGCTGGTAAGAAAACAAAAAGTGGCTGATGCTATCATGAATTACGATTTTGAATGGGAAAGAGCCGATAAAAATTATAATGACGCACAGGGGCTTAACGGGGAACTGATGAATGAATACATCAGAAAAACATTAAATGATTACAAGCTGCTTCCCTATTATAAAGCGAATAATACAGGAGGCGCCAGGCTGCCGGAAGACCCAACCATAACTGTTGCAATTAATACCACCTATTTGATGGAGATCCTGAACCATCTTCATAAAGTAAAAGCAAGCACAAAAAACCAGATGGATTTTTATCAGGGAATAAATAAAATGGCAGAAAACCTGATTACCCAAATCAAAAAGGAATATCACCTGAAATAAAAAATTATGGAAGTACATGCACACACCCATACTGCCCGAAAAAAATGGACTCATTATTTCTGGGAGTTTTTAATGTTATTTCTCGCTGTGTTCTGCGGTTTTATGGCAGAGTACCAATTGGAACATAAAATTGAGAAAGACCGTGCCCGGCAGTTTTTGCAAAGTATGTTGATAGATGTTCGTACCAATATTATAAACCTTGATTCATTACAAAATCAGGACAGCATTATTATTACCAACCACGATTCGCTGGTACACTGGCTGCTTCAGGATAGTACAGTGATTGATAGAGCTGCGTTTGCCCGAAAAATGGGAGCTGTATGGGTAAGAAATTTTCTGGTGCGGAAAGAAACGTATGAACAAATGAAATCATCCGGCTCCCTGCGCTATGTAGGTAATATTGAGTTTTTGAAAAAGATGATGGACTATGAACGCATTACCAACTTTGCACAATATCGTAACCAGGAATTTGAAAAAAAATATTATACAGACCTTTTTATTCCTGCATTGTATAAGAGTTACGACCTTACCTGTCAACTCAATCTCGACACCAGCAATCGTTCTGACCCGGCCAAAATGGAAAAACTAATAACCCACCGGGATGTGCTTAGTGGAAATGATGCAATAATATTTCGGCATGAAATGGGTGCAGCACTTACGTTACGTCTGGAACGATTGAGAAGAAGTCTTGATGCGTTCAGAGATGCCCGTATTGCCTGTGTGGAAATGGAAAAACTGATTACAAAAAAATTGGGAATAAAATCAACTGACTAATTAATACATTTATGGAAGTACATGCCCACACCCACACTGCCCGAAAAAAATGGACACATTATTTCTGGGAGTTTATAATGTTATTCCTCGCTGTGTTCTGCGGATTTTTGGCAGAATATCAGTTGGAGCATAAAATTGAAAAGGAAAGAGCAAGAAAGTATATGTATGATATGGTGGAAAACTTAAAGTATGATACCATCCGCTATAATCGAAACTTGGTTAATAATGAAACCATCGGCAAACAACTGGATTCATTCAGGGCAGAAATCAGCCAGGCGGTAAAAGGACAAATTAATGGCAATCGGCTGTATGAATTATGGTTAAAGTGCTCCAATTTTAATTCAGTTGTATTCAACCGTGCAGCCATCACACAATTAAAAAGTTCAGGTAGTTTTCGTTTAATTAAAAATGATATTTTGTCTTCATCAATCAGTGATTATTATGAACGGAAAATAACTGCCTGTGAAGAACAAGAAGAGAAACTACGAGGAGCTAACGAGCGGCTCGGTATCTCCTCTGCACAGTTTTTTTATTATGAGCCTTTCGACCATCTGCTTTCCAGAGAAACAACATTTAAAGAACTAATCCCCGATTCAATCATTAAAAGAAACTATCAAATCTTTAATAGTAATCCAGCACTAACACTATTAAACAGCAACCCTGCAGATTTAAAACTTTTGTATAATGATGTTGCCATGAAAGAAAATGCGATGAAAGCATATAATGCTTTTCTCCGTTGGGCGAGAGAAACAGCCCTTGCTTTGATGCAGGAAATTGATAAAGAATATCATTTTAAAAAATAAAATCAGGAAATAAACTTTTTATGGAAGTACATGCCCACACCCACACCGCCCGAAAAAAATGGACTCATTATTTCTGGGAGTTTATAATGTTGTTTCTCGCTGTGTTCTGTGGGTTTTTAGCAGAGTATCAGCTGGAGCATAAAATTGAAAAAGACCGGGAGAAACAATATATCCAGTCATTGTTGACGGATTTAAAGACTGATATAATTAACATTGAAGCTGTTCAAAAACAAAATTTGATAGAAAGGCAAACAGGCGATTCATTATTTAAATTATTGTCTTTGCCAGACTATTCAGGTAGTACTAATTCAATTTATTATTTAGCCAGGTCTTTTTCTTCCCGAATTAATTTTATATGACAGATGGAACCTTAAAACAACTTAATAATGCAGGTGGGCTCCGTTTAATCAAGAAAAAAAATGTTGTTGACAGCCTGCAAGCATATCAATATTTCTATTCAGAGGTTTTAAAGTTTCAAGAACTAAAGGAAATTCAGTTACTAAACTATCGTGAGGTAATGTGTAAGGTATTTGATGTTCGGATTTTTGAGACTATGGTTAATGGTGAAATAATTACCCGACCTATTGGAAACCCGGCTCTTTTTTCTCAAAATAAAGAATTAATAAATGAACTTTTGATGAAAGCCCATTTTGTGAAACGAAACACTGCTCAACTAATGTCTATGCTTGATGGAATGAAGCAGAAAGCATTGAATTTGCAGGAAACAATTAAAAAAGAATATCACCTGAAATAAAATAATTTATGGAAGTACATGCACACACCCACACTGCCCGAAAAAAATGGACACATTATTTCTGGGAATTTTTAATGTTGTTCCTCGCTGTGTCATTAGGGTTTTATGCGGAAAACACCCGGGAAACTATTCTTC
>JAYVKT010000229.1:0-7390 GCA_043768195.1 Chitinophagaceae bacterium
CATTGGTACAAAAGAAAAGTTTTCAAACACTTCTTCTTTTAAAGCACCGCCTTCTCCACCGGATCCTGCGGACAATTTTGTAATCCGCATCATTTGTTGCAGTTCACCTGCACCAACAGGAATCACCATGATGCCACCGGGCTTTAGCTGTTCAATTAATTTTTGAGGAATTTCCGGTGCAGCGGCGGTAATAATCACCCTATCAAATGGCGCATAAGTAGGTAAGCCCTGATAGCCATCACCGTAAAAAAATTTAATGGATGTATGTTTTTTTAAAAACTCAAAGGTCTTGTTAGCATCAAACAATTTTTTTTGCCGTTCAATGGTGTAAACCTGTGCACCCATTTCTGCAAGCACTACAGCCTGGTAAGCACTGCCGGTTCCAATTTCCAGCACTCTCATAAACGGTTTTACTTCCAGCAACTGGCTTTGATATGCTACGGTATACGGTTGTGAAATTGTCTGTCCTTCGCCAATAGGGAAAGCTTTGTCTTCGTAAGCTTTCTCATCAAAGGCAGAATCCAAAAAATAATGGCGGGGAATTTCTAATATAGCATCCAGCACCCTGTCATCAGTAATACCTTTGGAGTGAATAAGCTGCACTAATTTTTTGCGAAGGCCTTTGTGGCGGTAAGTATCTTCAGTGGGTCTGCTCATGGCACTGCAATATAGACTTACCCTTTCTTCTTTTCATAAACAACAACATTTGAACCAATCACAGCCTCTTGAATAGCCAGAACTATTTCTTCAAACATTTCCATAATTATTAAGTAGTTGTTGAAAGGTGCAATAATTGTAATAACAGGTATTGAATACTTTATTAAATTTTGCTGAAAAGCAATTTGGCTGTCAAATGTCAGAAAATGTGTAAACCCCTCCTCAATCATTAACTTTAAAAGTTCACCATTCTGCTTAGAATTCCACTTTTTATCTGCAATAGTCGAGGTTTCCAGTCCTCTTTCTAGCAGACGGTATTTAAGCTTAACAGGCAGGTTTTCGTCAAGCAATAATTTCATCAATCTTTTCTAAATTTGGAGACTGAAAAAGTCTGGCCGTAGATTCAAGAACACCCTCTACTTGTTCTTTAGAAACACCGGGGAAATTCTCAAAAAATTCATCCAGGCTTATTCCCTGCTCAAGGTGAAAAAAAAGGGTATCAACAGTTACTCTGGTTCCTTGAAAAACAGGTTTACCGAATTGAATATCAGGAGAAACAGTTATGTACTGATGTAAATTCATTAATTAAAATTACAAATAAATTTGAGAGTACTTAATTATAATTTCATATCCCCAATTATCATTTTTATTTTTTCATCCAACTTCATATTCTCTTTATCAAACTCCACTGCACTGTTCAATTTCGTATTCACACTAAAATAAAATTTAATCTTCGGCTCCGTTCCACTCGGCCTTGCTGAAATACTGCTGCCATCTGCCAAAATAAATTGCAGCACATTGGATTTTGGTAACTCTATTTTCCACTCCTCACCTGTTGATGGATTTATTCCTTTCTGTAATTCATAATCCAGCAACTGCACCACATCCGTTTCGTTAATAGTTTTTGGCGGATTGTTACGATAGCTTTCCATCATTGCTGCTATCTGCTGCTGTCCGTCCATTCCTTTTTTGGTAATAGAAATTAAGTGTTCTTTATAAAGTCCGTACTCTACATACAGGTCAATCATTTTTTCATACAAGCTCCTGCCCTTTTCTTTTTCATACGCAGCCATTTCGCAGAGTAAGGCCACAGCGCTGATGCCGTCTTTATCCCTTATTTTATCGCCAATCATTAATCCAAAACTTTCCTCACCACCGATGATATAATTTTCTTTCCCCTCTTTTGCCCGAATCAGTTCTGCTATCCATTTAAAACCGGTCAGCACACGGTAGCAAGCGGCATTATTCCCTTTAGCTATCGCATCAATCATGGGTGTGGTAACAATAGTTGTTATCACCATATCATTTGGCTGTGCTATCCCTTTTGCTTTTCTGGCTTCCAATAAATAATTAAAAGCCAATACAGCAGTTTGGTTGCCATTCATCAATACCCACTTGCCATTAGAATCTTTTACACCAATCGCTATACGGTCAGCGTCCGGGTCAGTGCCGGCGAGAATATCAGCATCTAATGATTCAGCTAATTTTAAGCCCAGGCTCATCGCTTCACTTTCTTCCGGGTTGGGATAGGCAACCGTTGGAAAATTTCCATCCGGCTCACTTTGCTCTTTTACAATGTGTACATTATCAAAACCAAATTTTTTCAATACTTGTGGCAAGAGTGTAATACCTGTACCATGTATCGGTGTGTAAACAATCTTCAGGTCTTTATGCTTTGCAATTATTTCAGGATACACACTAAGGCTTTTCACCATTTTCATGTATTCCTCATCCAATGCTGCACCAACAAATGTAATATTTTCTTCTCCTCCGCTAAACTTCACATCATCCACCGAAAATATTTTGTCCACTTCTTTTATTACATTTTTGTCATGCGGCGGCACTAATTGTGAGCCATCATCCCAATAAGCTTTATAACCATTGTATTCTTTCGGATTATGTGAAGCTGTTAACACTACACCTCCCTGGCATTTTAAATGCCGGATAGCAAATGACAACTCCGGTGTTGGCCGTAAAGCTTCAAACAAATACACTTTAACCCCATTGGCGGCAAATACATTCGCTGTTGTTTCCGCAAAAAAGCGACTGTTGTTTCTGCTGTCGTGTGCTATTGCCACACTTACCCCATCGGGAAAACATTGCTTTAAATAATTGGCATACCCTTGCGTAGCCATACCCACCGTGTATTTATTCATGCGGTTCGTACCCACACCCATCAGGCCACGAAGGCCGCCGGTTCCAAACTCAAGATTTTTATAAAAAGCATCAGCCAGTTCGCTGGTATTATCTTTTTGTAAACGGGTTATTTCATTTTTGGTGTCCTGACCAAAATTGCCTGAAAGCCAGGTGCCAATTTTTGCTTGTATTGTTGCATCCATACTCTACTATTTTTTAATAAAAGCGAATTTCGGCTCTATTTGTAACATTAACAAGTAGATTCCTTTTCCGCAATATTCTTGTATTTTTATGGGGAATTTAAAAACTATGAGTACTACACTGATAAAAAAGAAACTTACAAAAGCTATTAATGAAATAGATGACCCCGGCTTCCTGAAGGCATTGCATACTATTGTCAATTCAAAAAATGAAGAAACAATGGCTTATCAGTTATCTGCTGCGCAAAAAAAAGAATTGGATAGTCGCCAGGCCCGGCATAAATCAGGTCAGAGTAAATCTTACTCCTGGGCAGAAGTGAAAAAGTCGTTACTTAAAAAATAAGTATGGCTTTTCAAATTGCGATTAAGGAAGAAGCAAAACAGGATATTGATGATGGTATGAAATGGTATGCTTCAAAAGCGGAAAACTTAGACAAAAAATTTCTGTTGGCAGTTGAAGAGACTCTTTTCAGGGTAAAACAGAACCCTTTTGCATTTAAAACGGCATATAAGAAGTTCAGGCAAACTGCTATTAAGAGGTTTCCGTATGTTGTGCTGTATGAAACCGAAGAAAATATCGTTGTTGTCTATTCAGTTTTCAACACATGGCAACATCCTAAGAAAAAATTTCAGCGAGTAAAAAAGTAGTGTATAAATACCTTATCATACTATTTAGTTCGGCAGTTTTAACTACAAACATCTTTTCACAAGATTCTTTGAAAGGTGAGTTTTTCCTTGCAACACCTGAATCTAAAAAAGCATCCGATTCAACAAGATACAAGTTACGATATGAACCAAGAACAATTCCTGGAGAAAAATTATACACTGCTTCTTATTTTAGCGATACCCTCAACTCTCATCAAAAGAAAAAACGCATCTGGCTCGTAGCCACTGGTAATGTTGTCGGCTACAGCACTGCCATGATTGGTTTATATTCTGCCTGGTACAAAAATTATCCGCAAACAGGTTTTCACAGTTTCAACGACTGGCCGGAATGGAAGCAGGTGGACAAAGTGGGACATTTTTACAGTGCTTACATAGAAAGCAGGGCCAGCATGGAACTGTGGCGATGGACGGGCATTGACCGAAAAAAACGCATCTGGATCGGCGGCATGAGTGGTGCCTTTTATCAGACCGTTATCGAAGTACTCGATGGTTTTAGCGAAGGCTGGGGATGGAGCTGGGCTGATTTTGGTGCAAACATATTAGGCAGTAGTGCATTGGTGGCGCAGGAATTTGCCTGGGATGAGCAGCGTATCAAATTCAAATTTTCGTTTCATAATAAATCATACAGCGACCCATCGCTGAACCAGCGAAGTGATGTGTTGTTTGGCAAGTCAACATCGGAACGCTTTATAAAAGATTATAATGGACAAACCTACTGGGCCAGTGCCAACCTGAAATCATTTTTTCCAAAATCTAAATTGCCGCCCTGGTTGTCGTTGTCACTTGGGTATGGGGCCGAAGGGTTATTTGGGGGAACACAAAATATTGGCAAAGACGATAACGGCAATATTATTTTCAACCGGCCTGATATAAAACGCTACCGGCAATGGTACCTGGCACCCGATATTGACCTCAGCAAGATTAAAACAAACAGCAAAGCACTTAAATTCTTTCTGACTTTCTTAAGTGCCTTTAAATTTCCGGCGCCAACCCTGGAATTTTCTAATGGAAAATTTAAAGCACATGCTATTTATTTCTAACCTCTTCCGGCAACAAGCCGTAATTTAGCAGCAGTAATTAACTGCTATGCAACTTGCACAACAAATCCTGTTTATTCTTATCAGTGCGGCCTCCGTCTGGTTTTTTACGAAAAAAGTAAAAGAGATAAGCCGCAATATAAAACTGGGAAGGGATGAAGATATAAGTGATAACAAACCTCTTCGCTGGAAAAATGTTTTGCTATTGGCTTTGGGGCAAAAGAAAATGTTCCGCAATCCGCTGGTAGCCGTGTTGCATTTTTTTGTGTATGCCGGTTTTATCATCATCAATATCGAAGTACTGGAGATAGTGCTGGATGGAATCTTCGGTACTCACCGCATGTTTGCACCCGTACTTGGTGGTTTTTATACTTTTCTAATAAATAGTTTTGAAGTATTGGCACTGCTGGTATTAGTTTCTGTTATCATTTTCCTTATCCGCAGAAACATAATTAAACTAAAACGGTTTGCCAGTAACGATCTTGATGGCTGGCCACGAAGCGATGCTAATTATATTTTGATTACAGAAGTGGTTTTAATGTCATTGTTTCTTTTTCTGAATGCCAGCGACACTTTATTGCAGGCAAGAGGTGTAGAACATTACTCAGCACATCCAACTGGTAGTTTTATTATTTCCCAATACCTGCATCCTCTTTTAAATGGAATGGGAACCGACGACCTGCAAATGCTTGAAAGAACTTGCTGGTGGCTGCACATTGTTGGCATCTTTGCATTTCTTAACTATCTCCCCTATTCCAAGCACCTGCACATTGCACTGGCATTTCCTAATGCATATTATGCAAGCCTGAAACCGATGGGAGAAATGGAGAACATGAAATCCATACAGCAAGAAGTATTGTATGCGATGCAGCCGGAATTGATTCCTGCCGGTGAACAAACTGCACCGCAAAAATTTGGTGCAAAAGATATTCAGGATCTGAGTTGGAAAAATTTAATGGATGCCTACAGTTGCACTGAGTGTGGAAGATGTTCGGCTGCCTGCCCTGCCAATCAAACCGGTAAACTGCTTTCGCCAAGAAAAATTATGATGGATACCCGTGACAGAATTGAAGAAGTGGGAAAGAACATCAATACAAACAAAGAATTTAAAGACGACGGTAAAAGTCTGCTGCATGATTATATCTCCGTAGAAGAACTTCGTGCCTGCACTACCTGCAATGCCTGTGTGCAGGAATGCCCTGTCAGCATCAGCCCTCTTGATATTATTTTGGAACTCCGTCGTTACCTGGTAATGGAAGAAAGTAACTCCCCGCAAGAGTGGGCTGGAATGTTTAGTAATGTAGAAAATAATTTTGCTCCGTGGAAGTTTAGCCCGGATGAAAGGGATAAGTGGGTGGAGGAGATGAATGGATAAATGAATAATTGATAATGGAAAATAAAGACCTGTTTAATAATGACCCTGACAAATCCCTCTTAACAGCCTTTGCATGGTGGGAAAAGAAAAGGATTATTTACAATGTTGTGGTAGGTGCTGCTGGTATCTACTTTCTTTTTTCAGGGGGATGGGATTTGAACATTATTGAATTTATTGGCGCCATTATTTATGGGATTATATCCAATCTTTTTTTCTGTCTGGGTTTTCTTATCGAAATTGGAGTTAAACACTATTTCAAATCAGAAAAAGATTTTAGTAAAAAAAGAGAACTGCTCTTTTGGTTGGGACTACTTTTTTCTGTCCTTATTACAATTTGGCTGGGCAATATTTCTTCAATGCCAGCACAACAATAAGTGTATCAGGCTATAGCTATCGGTTGGAATGTATACTCCACATTAAATAAGTAAGATAACAGTACAATGAATATTTCTTCCTTCCCTTTCCAAACTCTCGACTGGTCTTCCATTCCTAAAGAAGAACACAAAGGCGAAGCTGGCATAGCATACTGGCAGGTTCAACAAGTAAATGACATCAGAGTTCGAATGGTAGAATATTCTCCCGGTTACAAAGCTGATCACTGGTGCAGCAAAGGCCATATCATTCTTTGCCTCGAAGGTGAATTTGATTCCGAACTGGATGATGGCCGTGTAATGAAATTAACAAAAGGCATGTGCTATTTTGTGGGAGATAATGATGAAGCACATCGCAGCACCACTTCTATCGGCTGTAAATTATTTATAGTAGATTGACGAACAAGAATGAGTTAATGCTTCTTATTCCTTTCTTCATGTGTAATCTTTTCAAGCCCCTCTTCAATTTTTTCCATTTGGTCTTCAAATTTTCCGGTCATTTCTTCCGGATGTGCTATGTTATGTACAGCCCCTTTGTTCCGCCACATCTTCCATGCCTGTATCAATGCCGTTAAAGCAAAAATGCCTCCAATCACCCAGTTAAGAATATGCTGGTTATTATTGATTTTGCTGGCAATCAACAACCCTCCAAAAATAAAAACACAGTTGCCGATAAATGTACCCAGCCCGATACCGATGATATAAGAATTATAATGATCCTTCCGGGGCAACAATACTTTTTTTGTAAACAGAACAGTGCTCCTCCCAAACCAGAAAGGGATCTGCACCGGATTTACAGCACTCATTACAAGGCCTAATATAAATTTAGGAAGAGGGCTGTCTAATACAATATTCTTTTGTACTGCGGGATGCAATGCTGCATAAAAACTGGAAATGGCAAGAGCTAAAACAATTACAAGTGTTACCCATTCCAATGCTTTTAAAATT
>JAYVKT010000230.1:0-6445 GCA_043768195.1 Chitinophagaceae bacterium
TTTAAGTATTACAGGCCAAAATTAAGTACTTTGCATTACCAAGAACATTGTTTTAAAGCAAACGGCCTATTTCAGGGATAATCGGCCGTTTCTGGTGACACAGGTGTGACGCAGGGGCTTAGATTCGGTTACAGCATTTACTCATTTTCTGATAAATGGTAAAAAATGGGCATAAGAGGTCGGGGCTCTGTTTATGCGTTCAAAAAGGTGAAAATGAGCCCTAAAAAAGCTGTGAAAATTGCGGATTGGGGAGCTGTCTCAAAAGCTGCTTAAAAAAAATCTTTCGCAAAGTCGCAACAGTTGGTAGTGTCTCAGTTTGAAAATTTGTTCCTTTTATTAAAAGAAATTGAACCACATAGACACAACAGAAACATAGAAATTCACATAGGCCATGTGTTTTTCTATTGTGGCCTATCTGCCTATGTGGTTCAATTTAATTTCAACTGAGACAGCCCCGACAGAAAAAACTAAATAGAAGAGATGTTATAGCCCAAATTCTGCTTTGATGGGGTCATGGTAAGTGCGGCCGGAAGTAAGCCGGGTACCCATCTTGTCATCCAATACAAAAAGAAAACGGCTGTTGAAGTGGCGGTGCATTTCCTTTATTTTATCCTTATTGATAATATATGATTTCTGAATGCGGTAGAATTGTGGCGGTAATTTTTCTTCCAGCGTAGTGAGTGAGTGGTCGGTTATATGCTTTTGTCCGTCGGTGGTATAAATGAAAACATATTTATCACTGGCTTCCATGTAGCTGATGTTATCATAACGGATAAGGTTTATCCTGTCGCCAGTTTTTATTGGAAGTGTTGTAGCTTTTTGTGGCAACTGGAACTGCCGGATTATTTCCTGTAAACCTGCAAAATCAATTGGGCTTGTGGTGAGTCTTCCAAATTGCTTCAACTTACTGATGCTTTGCGCCAGCCTTTCTTCTTTTATCGGCTTTAGCAGATAATCAATGGAGAATGTTTCAAATGCTTTTATAGCATACTGTTCATAGGCTGTAGTAAAAATAATATTAGGCTTTACTTCCAACCGCTCAATTACTTCAAAACCTGTCAGGTCGGGCATTTGAATATCTAAAAAAATCACATCAGGCTTCAGCGTTTCTATGCTGGCAATAGCCTCTCTCCCATTACTGGCTTCTCCAATTACTTCAAGCACATCACTATATTCCAGCAACAGGCTTTTCATCAATCTCCTTGCTGCCGGTTCATCATCTATCACCACCGCTTTAAATAGCTGATTCATCTTTTACTAATTTATAAATATGCAGCGAAACTTGTTTTACAGGTTCATTACTGAACCGCATTTCATAATTACCCGGAGAAAGAAGGACTAATTTATCAAACACACTTTTCACTCCATATCCGGGATTCAGTTCAGCCGGAAACAGCGGCCCTGTATCAGTGATATTCATTACCAGCCCCGTTCCTTTCTTTTTTACTTCCAGGTTAATCTCAGTCATTTGCCCCGTTGCTTTTAGCCCATGCTTTACTGCATTCTCTACCAATGGCTGCAATACAAATCTTGGTACTAAATAATGGCTCAACTCCTCTTCCACCTGCAAAGAATAATTCAGCTTATCTTCAAATCTTATTTTTTCTATTTGCAAATAAACATTGGCCATTTCCACTTCATCTTTCACGGTTGAATAATTATTGTTACTATAATTAATACTGTAGCGAAATAAATCAGACAATGCAATCGTCATTTTCCTTGCCTTTCTGCCATCGGTAACAGAAAGATCGGCGATAGAGTTTAATGAATTGTACAAAAAGTGAGGATTTATTTTTGAATGCAGTGCATCTAATTCTGCTTTAGTTTTTAATTCCCGCAACCTGCTTAGCTCCAGTTCCTTTTCGTCAAATTTTCTTTTTCGTTGTATGTCAAGATAGTTGGTAAGTGCATATACAAACCCTGTGGCACCACCCAAATAAATGCTTGATAAAATTGAATAACTGACAAGCATTAATTGTTTATGATAAAAAAAGTAAATGAAAGGCATATTCAGAATGATAGTCATTACTACCACTGTTAACACCATTAGCATGGCTCGTTTAATAAAAGAAAGCTGTTGCACCCATTTTAATTCCGTAACGAGCCATACGGCATTAAACCCAAAAATGGTATAGGCCGTTGTAGAAAGAAATTGCAACAGCAACACCGCTCCC
Source organism: Chitinophagaceae bacterium (assembly GCA_043768195.1). GTDB lineage: Bacteria > Bacteroidota > Bacteroidia > Chitinophagales > Chitinophagaceae > JJ008. Next base: position 2,175 of record JAYVKT010000230.1, read on the forward strand.
AATCCATCGGTAAAAAGCAAGTAGAAAAAACCATTGCTCATCGGGGACAATGCCCCTGAAATACAAAATATAATTAGCCAGACAGCAGCATTTTTTCTAAGCAGTTCATTACTGATGGCCCTTTTAAACAAGCGGCCAAAATTGGCCAGCAGGTACAGCCCGGCAATAGCAAATGCAAGGGAGGTAGAAATTATGGCAATAAATTCTATGAGTGTTGGCTGTCGCATAGTGTGGCAAGATAAGAAAGCTGTAATTTTTGACAATATGGGCTTCGCCAAATGTCAAATTTCAGTGCTGAACTGATTATATTGCAAGCAAATTCAGTGCATGATAATTGATTTCCGTTCAGATACAGTAACCAAGCCAACACCTGGCATGATGGAGGCAATGATGAAAGCCAAAGTGGGTGATGATGTGTTTAGTGAAGACCCGTCCATTAATGAATTAGAAAATATAGCGGCAGCTATGTTTGGTATGGAAGCCGCTATTTTTTGCCCCTCGGGAACTATGACTAATCAGATTGCTATCAAATGCCATACACAACCCGGCGATGAAGTAATCTGTGATGAAAGCTCCCATATTTATCAATATGAAGGTGGTGGTATTGCTTTCAATTCAGGTGCTTCGGTAAAACTATTGCAAGGCAACTTAGGCAGGGTAAACGCAGAACAGGTAAAAGCAGCCATTCAGCCAGATGATGCCCACCGGGCAAATAGCAGTTTGGTTTCGTTAGAAAACACTTCTAATCGTGGGGGAGGCAGTTGTTATGATTTCAATGAAATAAAAAAAATACAAGCTGTTTGCAGCGAAAATAAACTTGCTTTTCATTTAGATGGAGCCAGGCTTTGGAATGCACTGGTTGCAAAAAATGAAACCCCAAAACAATATGGCGAGGCATTTGACAGTATTTCAATTTGTCTTAGCAAAAGCCTTGGCTGCCCTGTTGGCAGTTTATTGGTTGGCAAAAAAGATTTTATTAAAAAAGCAAGACGGATAAGAAAGGTTTTTGGCGGTGGTATGCGGCAAGCAGGTTTTTTAGCCGCTGCGGGTATTTATGCACTGCAAAACAATATTGACCGCTTGGCAGAAGACCATGCACATACAATACAAATTGCTACTGCTGTTGCAAAGAAAGATTTTGTTCAGATGGTTTTACCGGCAGAAACCAATATCATTATTTTCGAACTCAAAGAAGGTCTGTCAGCCCGGGAAATAGTAAGCAAGCTGAAAGAACAATCTATACTTGGCTATGCCATTTCATCAAACAGGGTAAGGCTTGTTGTTCATTTAGATATCAGTAAAGAAATGGTAGCAAAAACCATTGAAGCCATTAATCAACTATAGTATCTTAGGAGTTATGCTACCGACAATCAATCCAACATCAACAATAGCCTGGTCAGCCCTGCAATCACATTTTTATGAAATGAAGGATGCACACCTGAGGGATTTGTTTAAGCAGGATGCTGAACGGTTTAAAAAATATTCGCTTTGCCTCAGTGAACTGGTGTTTGATTATTCAAAAAACATTATTACCGATAAAACAATTCAGTTGCTGCTTCAATTAGCAGATCAATGCAAACTGAAGGATGCTATCAATGCCATGTTTAACGGTGATATGATTAATGGCACAGAAAAACGTTCCGTACTTCATACTGCTTTGCGAAATTTTTCTGACACCCCTGTTTATGCTGAAGGAGAAGATGTGATGCCGGGGATTAAAAAAGTGCTCCGCAAAATGAAGACCTTTTCCAGCAATGTACATGCTGGAAAATTCAGGGGTTACACCGGCAAGAAAATAAAGTATATTATCAATATTGGGATTGGTGGCAGTGATTTGGGGCCGCAAATGGTAACTGAAGCATTGCGGCCTTATTGGGTTGATGATATTGAAACTTATTTTGTTTCTAATGTAGATGGAACGCATATTACCGAAACATTAAAAAAAGTAAACCCGGAAAGAACGTTATTCCTTATTGCCTCCAAAACTTTCACCACTCAGGAAACTATGACCAATGCACATACTGCAAGGGAATGGTTTTTGAAAAAAGCAAAAAATGAAAAACATATTGCCAAACATTTTGCAGCTCTTTCTACCAATGAGAAAGAAGTAGTAAAGTTTGGGATTGATAAAAAGAACATGTTTGAATTTTGGGATTGGGTGGGTGGCCGTTATTCCTTGTGGAGTAGCATCGGTTTATCCATTGCTTTAACTATCGGGCATAAAAATTTTGAGCAATTATTGAAAGGCGCACACCATACAGATAATCATTTTGCTTCTCAGCCTTTTGAAAAAAACATTCCGGTGCTGATGGCACTGCTGGGAATATGGTACACTAACTTTTTCGGTTCACAATCCGAAGCTATTCTTGCTTACGACCAGTATATGCACCGTTTTGCAGCTTATTTTCAGCAGGGCAATATGGAAAGCAACGGCAAAACTGTTGACCGCAATGGCGAGCCGGTTGAATATGAAACAGGCCCCGTAATTTGGGGTGAGCCAGGCACTAATGGTCAACATGCTTTTTATCAACTCCTTCACCAGGGCACCCCATTAATACCCTGCGACTTTATCGCCCCTGCTCAAAGTCAAAACCCGGTTGGAGATCACCATACAAAATTGCTGAGTAATTTTTTTGCACAAACGGAAGCCCTGATGAATGGTAAAACAGAAGAGCAAGCCGAAAAGGAACTGGAACAAGCGGGGCTATCAGCCGCCGATATTGCAAAACTGCTTCCGTACAAAGTTTTTGCAGGCAACAAACCTACCAATTCATTCCTTCTAAAAAAGGTTACCCCTTTTACATTGGGAGAATTAATTGCACTGTATGAGCATAAAATATTTACACAGGGAGTCATTTGGAATATCTACAGCTTTGACCAATGGGGAGTTGAATTGGGCAAACAGTTGGCCAACAAAATTTTACCTGAATTGCAAACAAGTGATCCGGTTATCAATCATGATTCTTCTACCAATGGCTTAGTCAATGCCTGGAAACAAATGAAAAAATAGTCTTACTTTTAAGCAGACAAAAATAATCATCACTGATGAAAAAGGTATTCCTTCTTTTTGGTATTGCTGCTTTCGCTTCGGCTTCAGCACAGCAAAATGATGTGTTTGATATTCAAAAGCATATTCAGAAAAAAATAGTGAAAGACAATAAGGAAAAGCCTAAAAAAAATACGCAATTAGTTTTTGAAAAATGTTTTGCAGTACCAATGATTCGGAAGATACGTCCAAATTTTATTCCGGGTTATATTTTGCCTAACGGTGACAAAGTCACTACTCTACAAATTTATAATATGCCTTGTGTGCAACCTGATATGCGTCAATTTCATACAATGCCAAATGTGGTTTACGATAAACAATTTAACTTCTCGCCGCAAAGGCCAAAGCCAGGCCAGATTCCTAATGGCGCAAAATATTATAAAATGATTGTTTCTAAATAGAATTCCTTTGTCAATTCTTTCCCCGTCATAGGTATTTGCAAAAGTTATATAACTGCTCGACTCAACTCCTTGCACTTTATTGTTTCGTTACAAACATATTTAACAAAAAAAAATCCCTCCCGATAAGTACCGGGAGGGATTGGAGTATAAGTTATATACTGATGATTGCTCTTACCGCTGGATTACCACCAGACCAGAAACTATCTTGTTGGTGAAAGTGTTATGCACTTTTACCACATACGTTCCTGCTGCAAGGCTGCCAAGGTCAAAATCCATTCGCAAATACGGACTTGCAACATCATCCAGCGTAAATTCTTTCGAACCTACCATCTGACCATTTGACTTGAAGATGGACACTACCCTCTTCTCTGTCACAGGACTTGAATAATATAACCGTACCTGGAACGCACCTTCACTTGGATTTGGATAAATCCACAACCTGTCTGAAGCCTCTGCACCTATCGTCAGCGTATTCGAGGTGTTCACACAGCCATTGATATCTGTTACCCTTGCCTGGTAGGCACCAAAGCCATCCACTCCTACTACCTGCGTATTAGTAGTGCCGGTAATTGATGAGCCATTTAATGTCCAGCTCCAGCTATTGGCTGTCGCTGCTGCAGGGCTGCTTGTCGCTGTTATCGTTGTTGTCTGACCTGGCGTTATTGACAAATCAGGTGATGATATCGTTACGGTTGGTAACGCATTTACTGTCAGCGTTGCTGCTGCTGAAGTCGTAGCTCCTACGCATGGCGCTGCATTCAGTACTGCACGGTAGCGGTTACCATTCATTGATTGGGTGATGCCTGTCAGGTTCAGCGTAGCCG
>JAYVKT010000231.1:0-10490 GCA_043768195.1 Chitinophagaceae bacterium
AAAACATTTATCGTAACAAAATCCCGGAGAACACTTTCCCTGGCTAAATTCCGTAAAGAGGCCAATCTGCTGTCTGCGGATATTGTGCTTGCAGATTTAGATAATGACGGGAAAAAGGAGTTGCTGATGTACAACTTTACCGGCGGTGCCCATTGCTGCGATGAAATTTATATTTTTAAAAACATAGCCCCTGACAAATATCAGTATGTAGTGAAGATGTTTGGGGGTCACACAGTAATAAATGCAGCCAATGAGTTGGAATTCACTTTCACCGAATCGTTCGGGTATTTCTTTACCTGTTATGGCTGCAGATATGCTGATACAACGGATGGTGCCCCTTTATTTTTGGACAGGATTACGCTGAAATATAATAAGGGAAAATGCACGGTGGTGCCGGGAGATACCGAACTAAAAAGCATAATTAATGACAACCTTGCAAAATTAGGCGAGCAGCCCTACGAAAAATTAGCTGATGAACCTGCCATGGATGAAGGCCTGCGGAAAGAAGTGGCTATCAACCTTGTGATATTTTATTATTCTTTTGGAAGGAACCTGACTGAAACACAGAAACTGTTTAATAAATATTATAAACACCCTGATGCAAAAAAAGTATGGGATGTCTTTACAAAAAACTTAGGGGATATAAAAAAGGGTAATGATTTTTAATCAGTGCGGGCAATAAATTTCAGGTTTCGTTGTATGCCTTGAAACTTGCTTCGTTTTAGCGGGGAATCTTTAAAAATTTTTCTGAAATTTTCTTCTGTCATCAGCTCCCACTCTTTAGAAGAGAGGTTTAATATTTCTGGCAATGGAGAAAACTGTATTTCGTTAGCTGGTTTGGCAAACCGGTTCCATGGACAAACATCCTGGCAGGTATCACAACCAAACATCCAGTCGTCAAATTTTGGTTTCATCTCACCGGGTATCAGCATTTCTTTTAGTTCGATAGTAAAATAAGAAATACACTTGCTGCCATCAACAACTCTATCTGGCAGAATGGCTTCAGTCGGGCATGCATCAATACATTTGGTGCAGGTGCCGCAAAAATCTTTTGCAAAAGCATCATCATATTCCAGCTCCAGATCGGTAATAAGAGTAGCAATAAAAAAAAACGAACCACTTTGCTTGTTGATAAGATTACCGTTTTTACCCACCCACCCTGCTCCGCTTCGCTGAGCCCAGCTACGTTCCAGCACTGGGGCACTATCTACAAAGCCACGGCCATGTATTTCACCCACCGTTTTTTTTATTTCCTCCAGCAATTCTGTTAACTGCTGCCTTATTACTTCATGATAATCTTTGCCAAAAGCATACTTTGAAATTTTTGGACTGTGGGGTTGCTGTTGTTCAATAGGGTAATAATTCTTTAATAAAGTAATGACTGATTTAGCACCCGGTACCAGTTTTGCAGGGTCAACCCGAAGGTCAAAATGTTTTTCCATGTACTGCATACTCCCCTGCATTCCTTTCTTCAGCCATTGTTCCAGCCGGGCAGCATCCTCATCAAGCTTTTGAGAACGGGCAATGCCACAATAGTCAAAACCCAGCCTGGCGGCTATCTTTTTAATAAAAACTGTATTTTGCTGCAACGTATTCAAGGTTAATTGTTGTCTTTTAAACTGTCGGCTGTTTTATAGTTGATTCCTTGCGGCAAGTTTGCATTTTTTTGTGTATAATTGAATACAATCATTTAGTTATTTAACCATACAACTAACCGGATGAAAAGAAAACTGTTCTTTAGCATACTTTTTTTCTTCACTGTTGCCTCTGCAACAATAGCACAGGATAAACTTAAGATAAAATTTGGCAACGTAACAGCCGAAGATTTTAAACCAACTGTTTATCCGGTTGATAGTAATGCAACAGTCGTTATAATTGCGGATATAGGCTCTACAGAAATTATCGGTAACACCAAAGGTTCCTTCTCCTTATTATTTAAGAACTATCGCCGGGCCCATATCCTGAATAAAAATGGGTACGATATAGGAAATGTAGAAATAAGACTTTACACAAATGGCGAATCAGAAGAAGAGCTGGATAACCTGAAAGCCGTTACCTACAACCTGGAGAATGGAAAAGTGGTACAAACAAAGCTGGAAATAAAAACAGCCGTGTTTAAAGACAAGGTTAATAAGAACCTCGTTATAAAAAAATTTACTTTCCCAAACATCAAAGAAGGTTCTATCATAGAATACGAATACAAAATAAAATCTGATTTTATTTTCAACCTGCAGCCGTGGGATTTTCAAGGGGAATACCCCCGACTCTGGAGTGAGTATAATTTTGCGATGCCCGGCTTTTATAATTATGTTACTCTTTCGCAAGGTTATCATCCCTATACAATAAAGACATCAACAACAAGCCGGGGTAACTTTAATATGGCCGACAACAGGGGGTCAGGTGCTACTGAAAGAGCCAACTTCAGTGCCAATGTAGTAGATTATCGTTGGGCGATGAAGGATATTCCTGCCTTGAAAGAAGAAAGCTATACATCTACTTTACGAAACCATATTTCAAGAATTGAATTTCAACTGGCATCCATTGGTGAGCCATTTACACCGAGGCAGGTAATGTCCACCTGGAAAATGGTAGCAAAAGAGTTACTTGACGACGAAGACTTTGGTGTACAGTTGAGCAGGGATAATGACTGGCTGAATGATGCGATGTCATTGGCGTTGTTGGGTGCCACTACCAACCTGTCTAAAGCAAAAAAAATTTATGAATGGGTAAGGGATAATTTTACCTGCACCAATTACAACAGTAAGTACCTGGCACAACCATTAAAGAATGTGTTGAAAAATAAAAACGGCAACGTGGCTGAAATTAATCTCTTATTGACAGCCATGCTACGCAAAGCAAATATTCAGGCACACCCGGTACTCCTCAGCACCCGGTCGCATGGCTACACCCATTCTGTTTACCCATTAATGGACAGGTATAATTATGTAATATGCCGAACGGAGATTGAAGGCAAAGAATTTTACTTAGATGCTGCTGAGACGGGCATGGGCTTTGGCAAACTTGGCTACAAATGTTATAATGGTTATGCCCGCATAATTAGCCCCGGGGCAGAGGAAATAGACTTAAATGCATCTTTACTCAAAGAAACAAAAAGCACAACAGTGTTTGTAATTAATGATGAAAAAGGAAATTCCATCGGCAGCATACAGCAGACACCCGGATATTTTGAATCATTCAGGCTCCGTGGCCTTGCCAAAGAAAAAGGGAAAGAACAGGTGTTCACCGAATTTAAAAAAGCATTGGGAGAAGATATTAAACTCAGCAATACAAGAATTGACTCCTTAGGTAAATATGATGAGCCGCTGGCTATCGCTTTTGATATTGACTTTGCAGGTGATAAAGAAGATATTATTTACTTCAACCCCATGCTGGGAGAAGGCTTTAAAGAAAATCCCTTTAAATCAGCAGAGCGATACTACCCGGTGGAAATGCCTTACACTATTGACGAAACCTATAACCTGCAAATGGAAATACCAAAAGGATATGTGGTGGATGAGCTGCCAAGAGGCGCAGTAGTAAAATTTAATGAACAGGAAGATGCTACGTTTGAATACCGTCTATCGCAATCCGGGGGTAATATATCTTTCCGGTCCCGGTTGGTAATCAAGAAGGCTTATTTTCTGCCGGAAGAATATGAAGTGCTGAGGGAGTTTTTTGCATTGGTAGTAAAAAAACAGGGCGAACAGATTGTGTTTAAAAAGAAAGCTACCCCATGATAAAAAAAGGGCTGACTATTTTAATGGCTTTATGCGTTTGCCTGTCTTTGTTGGCGGGTGATGGTGAGTATGCTGTGGCAAAGATTCCGGCAGCATTATTAAAAAATGCCAATGTAGTAAAAAGGTTTGGTGAAACCCGGTATGAAGTAGGCTCTTATACAAAGATGAAAGTGTATGAGAAAATTGTTATTACCATACTCAATGAGAATGGCGATGGATTTGCAGGCCTGTATAAGTATTATGACAAGTTTCGGTCTATTAAATCAATAGAAGGAAAAATTTATGATGCAGCAGGAAAAGAAATTAAATCATTAAAAACAAAAGATGTTGAAGACCGCAGTGCGGTTAGCGAAATCAGCCTGATGGAAGATAGCCGGGTAAAGATCCACCACTTCTATCACCGTATCTATCCGTACACAGTAGAGTATGAAGTAGTAGTGGAATTTGCCACAACATTTATGTTCCCCGCCTGGTTTCCGCAGTCGGCAGAAAAATACGCTGTTGAAAAAAGTAATATTGTTATATCGGTTCCCGAAGGGTTTACCTTCCGATACAAAACATTTAATTACACTGGAGAGCCTCTTGTTTCACCAACAAATGAAGGAAAGTCATACACCTGGCAAATTAATAACCTGTCGGCAATTCTAAAAGAGTATGCTGCACCCGAATGGCCTCATCTTACCACCTGTATTTATTTCAGTCCGGATAAGTTTGAGTTAGGCGGATATAAAGGAGCTATGGATTCCTGGAATGCCCTTGGGCAGTTTCAATTGCAGCTCAACCAGGGGCGGGATAAACTACCAGAAGTAATTAAACAAAAAGTGCATCAGCTTACCGATGGTCTTACGGAGCCAAAAGAAAAAATAAAAATCCTGTATGAATACTTGCAAAAAAATACAAGGTATATAAGTGTGCAGCTTGGCATTGGCGGGTTGCAGCCTTTTGATGCGGCCTATGTAACTGCAAAAGCCTACGGAGATTGCAAAGCACTCAGCAACTATATGTTTGCATTGCTAAAAGAAGCGGATATAAAATCCTGCTACACACAAATAAAATCCGGGGAAGGCGAATATTTTTTTCTTACTGATTTTCCCAGCGATCAGTTTAATCATATCATTCTTTGTGTGCCCCTCGCAAATGATACCGTTTGGTTGGAATGTACAAGCCAGACATTGCCTGCTGGTTATTTAAGTGGGTTTACGGGCAACAGGCCTGCACTAGCGGTAGATGAAAACGGTGGCCATCTTATTCATACACCCAGGTATGGAATTAAAGAAAATATTCAACACCGGAATATTAACGCTACGCTGAGTGAAGACGGCACCTTGTTTGTAAAAGCTGCCACTACTTATGGCGGCTTGCAGCAGGATAATATCCATGGCCTCATCAACAACCTTTCAAAAGATAAAGTAAAAGAATACCTGCATGAGCAACTTGACTTTGCTACCTATGACATCACCAGGTTTACCTATGCCGAAAATAAAACCGGCACTCCCACCATTAATGAATCATTGGATATAGCAGTAACAAATTATGCAACCATCACCGGCAAGCGGCTCTTTATTGTTCCCAATGTAATGACAAGGACAGGCAGGAAGCTGACAGCAGACGAAGAAAGGAAATATGATATTGTTTTTACGAGTGATTACCAGGATGTGGATTCTGTTGAAATAACCATACCCCCGGGCTTTGCACCCGAATCAATGCCGCAGGCTGTAGCAATAAGTAATAAATTCGGTAAATATGATTGCTCAGTAAAACTGTCGGGCAATAAATTATTCTACTATCGCAGCATCGAACGGTACGCCGGTCAGTTTCCTGCAAAAGAGTATGGCGACCTCGTAAAATTTTATGAAGCCATGTACAAAGCAGACAGGAGTAAAGTGGTGCTGGTAAAACAGGAAACTACTAAAGGGTTTTAGCAATCACATTATTCACCATTTGGATAAGGTGGTCATAAACAAAAAAGGTTTGATAACTAAAGTTACCAAACCTTTTATATTATTTATTTATCACCAAAGCGAAAAAGGAAAAGTCCTATGTATTCTTTGCAGCCTTTGCTTCTTTGCGGCCTTTGCGTGAAATGTATTAATCACATTGCCTGGGTTATCTTAACCGTAACTATTGTTTTTCCCGTAGCAGGAATTGTCATGCCACCGGCTTCTATAGTTGTTGCTGATTCTGTTACTGATGCTTTTGCCATCACCATTCCTGTGTTGCTGTTTACTTGCAGCTCTGTTTTTACTACATTATTACTGTTGCTGTTCATTTCCATACCCATCTGTTCCATTACCATTGAAATAACCTGGGTGCCGGTATAGGAAATGCTGGCCACTCCATTTTCAACAGCGGTAATCTTGTAAGTGCCCGAATCACGGGAACTGTACTTTTCTTTTTTTACTGCGCTGATATCCGTAAAGCTATCACCGGCTTTTAATTCTCTTCCGATTAATGCCGGGATAAACAATTCTGTGGCTGTTTCATTACCGCTTGTCCCCATACCTATCATAGAAGCCTGCCCCTCTTCTTCAGCCGGTGCATCCTGTTTGGTAATGCTGCCTTTAGTATCCAGCTTAATGGTTTTTGCTTTATTCATCATTTTAGAAAGCACATCGGCGACCGGGCCTTCGTTATCTTTTTTGTCGCTGTCAAATGCCATGTTTTGTCCCATCATACTGGCATTAACCAGCATTTTTGTAATGGTTGATTGCAGTTTAATGTCGTCAGATCCGGCATCCAGTACCTCATACACCGTAGTATTTTTAGACTCGGTGTTGTTTTCCATAACCTGCCCCATTACATCGGCAGAGGTATTCATTTTGGTGTTGGTTTCCACCTGGTATTTCTGCCCTTTTAGTAATTCAATTTTTGTTTGCTGTGCAAAGCCGGTCATTGAAACAGAAGCAAAAAGAACGAAGAGGGGTAATTTAAAGTGTTGCATGTAAGAAATGTTTATTTTAAAATAAAAGTATATAACGTAATTCAAAGATCCGGGTTTTACCGGCAAACTGCATTTATTTGTTCGTCAACTATTTTTTTCAGGTGACGATGTGCATCAGCTCTTTCATCTCCCAGGAAATTTTTTACAAATACGATATAGGCATATCCCCGGCAATAATCAATCATCGGCCAGGTGCCAAACAGCCCCGGGCTGGCTAAGGAATTTGCAACACCGTTTTTTTCTTCCACCACCCAGCTGCCCGATGCATATGTATAACCTTCAGCAGATTTGGGTGCATATTTAATTTGTGCAACAGTGTTCTGCACTTTCCGCATTTCTTTCACGGCCTTTTCACTAAGCAGCTGCACACCATTGTGTTTTCCTCCGTTAAGCAGCATCACTAAAAATTTCATATAATCATCTGCCGTTGATTTGGCACCGCCAGAGGGGTTCACCGGCCCGCCACTTTCAGCCGCGGCAAATGTGGTTTTTGTCATTCCAAGCGGTATAAAGAGTTTTGTTTTTATCAATATATCAAATTTTTTCTTGCTGATAACTTCCAGCACACGGCCTGCAATGTTGAGCCCCACGTTGCCATACCAGAAATCGGTGCCGGCGTTAGCCCTTATATCTCTTGCGGCAAAAGCATTTACTTCTTCTTCCAGCGAAGCAAATTTTTTTCTTTCTAATAATCGCTTTAAGAATTTATCATCATCAGTAATGCCCGTCATGTGGCTAAGGCAATGCCGGATGGTGATGTAGTTTTTAAAATACTTTTCAAATTCAGGAATATACTTCACTACTTTATCATCCAGCGATAATTTTCCTTCATCCACAAACTGCATCACTAATGTCGCTGTAAGCCATTTGCTGCAACTGGCAATAGGTGCCTGTGTTTTACTGTTGAAGCCGCCCATTTCATTTTTATATACCAACGAATCGCCTTTGAAGATGAGGGTGACGACATTATTCCCCAGCAATTGTTGCTTTGCCTTGAGTTCTGCATTTAACTCAGTCCAGTTGTATTGAGCAATGGCTGGCTGCAACAATAGCAGGAAACTTACTACGGATATGACTTTCATGCAGATAGAACTAACTTTATATGCCATTGTAACGGGATTTGCGGGGTTGGATAAGTATTTGAGTATAGAGTTTAAAGTAATTAGTTATGAACCACAAAGGACTCTAAGATAATACACAAAGTTCCCAAAGAGCTTCGGGTACTTTGTGAAAAAAACTTTGTGTTCTCTGTGGTAAAAAATAAAGCATATGAACTTAGGAAACTTCACCATAAAAGCCGCTGAAGCCTTTCAACAGGCGCAGCAACTTGCTTTTAATGCCGGCAATCCGAATATTGAGACGGAGCATATACTAAAGGCGTTGCTTGAACAGGAAGATTCGCCGGTAGATTATTTATTGAAAAAGAATAATGTTACCCTCAACCTGGTAGATAGTAAACTGGATGAACTCATCAGCAAACTACCCAAAGCATCAGGAGAGGCAGCACAACAGGTAAGCCGGGAAGCAAACAGTGTTGTGTTAAGGGCTGGTGCAGTACTTAAGCAATTCAATGATGAGTTTATAACACCGGAGCATTTAATAATGGCAATTGTAAAAGGAAATGATTCTACTGCCAAACTGTTGAAAGATGCAGGGCTTACGGAAAAGGGATTGGTTACGGCCATTAAAGAGTTGAGAAAGGGTGACACCGTTACTTCTCAAACACAATCGCAGGAGTTTAATGCGCTGAATAAGTATTCAAAGAACCTGAACGAACTGGCAAGGCAGGGCAAACTCGATCCCGTTATTGGAAGAGATGAAGAAATAAGACGAACCTTACATATATTATCCAGGAGAACAAAGAACAACCCGATATTGGTGGGTGAACCCGGTGTAGGTAAAACAGCTATTGCCGAAGGCATTGCACACCGTATTGTAAACGGTGATGTACCGGAGAATTTGAAAAGCAAAATCATTTATGCACTCGATATGGGCTTACTCATTGCCGGTGCAAAATATAAAGGAGAGTTTGAAGAACGGTTGAAAGGAGTAGTGAAAGAAGTAGCTGGCAGCGATGGAGAAATTATTTTGTTTATAGATGAGATACACACACTGGTAGGTGCCGGTGGTGGCGAAGGCGCAATGGATGCTGCCAATATTTTAAAACCCGCATTGGCCAAAGGTGATTTAAGAGCCGTTGGTGCAACAACATTGAACGAATACCAGAAGTTTTTTGAAAAAGATAAAGCATTAGAAAGACGTTTCCAGAAAATAGTAATTGATGAACCCAATATTGAAGATGCTATTTCTATTCTTCGTGGATTGAAAGATCGTTATGAAACACACCACCATGTTCGTATAAAAGACGAAGCGATAATAGCTGCGGTAGAATTAAGCAGCCGTTATATCACCGATCGTTTTTTACCCGATAAAGCCATTGACTTAATAGATGAAAGTGCAGCCAAGCTTCGGTTGGAAATGAATTCGATGCCGGAAGAATTAGACACATTAGAAAGACAGATACGGCAATTAGAAATAGAACGGGAAGCTATTAAAAGGGAGAATGATGAAGCAAAGCTAAAAGAACTGAATACAGAGATTGCTAATCTTTCTGTTGAAAGGGATACTTACAAAGCAAAGTGGAAACAGGAAAAAGAATTAGTGGAAAAAGTGCAGGCAGCTAAAGAACAGGTAGAAACTTTTAAGCAGGAGGCAGAAAGGGCAGAGAGAGAAGGCGACTATGGAAAAGTAGCTGAGATACGTTATGGCAAGATTCAAGAAGAGGAAAAGCTTATTGAAACATTAGCCAGACAACTGACAACCGGCAACGAACACCGGCTTTTGAAAGAAGAAGTAGATGCAGAAGACATAGCAGAAAGCATTGCGAAAGCAACAGGAATACCTGTAACTAAAATGCTGCAAAGCGATAAAGAAAAATTACTAGACCTCGAAAATCATTTGCATGAAAGGGTAGTGGGACAGGAAGAAGCCATTACTGCCGTGGCCGATGCCATACGAAGAAGCCGTGCCGGACTGCAAGACCCTAAGAAACCAATTGGTTCTTTTATTTTTCTTGGAACAACCGGAGTAGGCAAAACAGAATTGGCCAAAGCCCTTGCTGAATATTTATTTGATGATGAAAGAATGATGACGAGGATAGACATGAGTGAGTACCAGGAAAAACATACCGTTAGTAGATTGGTTGGTGCACCTCCCGGCTATGTGGGTTATGATGAAGGCGGGCAGTTAACAGAATCGGTGCGGAGAAAACCATATAGCGTAGTGCTGTTAGATGAAATAGAAAAAGCACACCCCGATGTGTGGAATGTATTGTTACAAGTGTTGGATGATGGAAGACTAACCGATAACAAAGGCCGGGTGGTGAATTTTAAAAACACCATCATTATTATGACCAGCAATATCGGCAGTCATTTGATACAGGATGCCTTTGAAGATGTAAAAGAAAGCAACGTAGAAGAAGTAACTGATAAGGCAAAAGTAGAAGTAATGAACCTGCTGCGCCAAACCATACGACCAGAGTTCTTAAACCGGGTAGATGAAATAATTATGTTCCGCCCATTGATGATGAAAGAAATAAAAGGCATTGTAAAAATACAATTGAACGGATTGAAAAACCTGGTGGCCGATAGCGGCATACAATTACAGTTTAGTGATTATGCCCTTGAGTTTCTGGCCGAGCAGGGCTTTGACCCGCAGTTGGGAGCCAGACCTTTGAAACGATTAATACAAAAAGAAATTGTAAACCAGCTAAGCAAGCGGATACTGGCCGGTGATATTGACAAGACTAAACC
>JAYVKT010000232.1:0-8298 GCA_043768195.1 Chitinophagaceae bacterium
ATAGCCGGTTGTGCTGATTCTGCTTTTGTCACCGTACGGGTTTTTAAAACCAACCCTTATATATTTGTCCCCACCGCCTTTACTCCCAATAATGATGGTCGTAACGATGTTATCCGCCCGATTGCTGTCGGCATCCAAAAAATAAATTATTTCAGTGTGTACAATCGCTGGGGTCAATTAGTATTTACCACCACTGAAAACAGGAAGGGCTGGGATGGCCGCATTGGTGGCCGGCTGCAAAATAGCGGCGTTTTTGTATGGATGGTGAGTGCTGTAGATTATCTGGGTGCGCCGATTTTTCTGAAAGGAACGGTGGCTCTTATTAGATAAGTTGCTCGCAACTTCGAAAAAAAATAAAAAAATTGCTCGCAAAGACGCTAAGGCGCAAAGTAGAATCAAAGGCCATTTACAACTCTCTTAATTCCATTTTTGACGAGTGCTGTGTTACCTGCAAAGACATTTTGGTTAAATACATATTGCTCGCAAAGACGCTAAGGCCGAAGTAGTGAGAATTCATAACCCGTTCACAACTCTCTTTATGCCATTTTTGATTAATGCTTCATTAAAGTTGATTAGTAAACCTAATTTAAGGCCAGTAAGTTTTAGGTAAGTCAATAGTTGTTTGTAATGAACGGGCAGCAATGCTTCTACAGATTTCAACTCAATAATCACCTTGCTTTCAACTATCATATCAGGTTTAAATCCTAAGTCCAATTTAATTTCTTTCCACACGACCGGAAGTGCTGGCTGTCTCAAAACATATAAGCCATACTCATTGGTAAGCTCATAATCTAATACAGATTCGTAAACCGATTCAAATAAACCAGGGCCAAGTTCTTTATGAATTCTGAAAACGGTATCAACAATAATTTTAGCAATCTGATTTTCTTCCATACATAATCGTTTTCTACTTAAAAATACAGACATTTCTGGTTTAGACCTCCTCATTGCGCCTTTGCGCCTTTGCGAGAAAAAATATCTTCTATCTTAGCAATAAATAAACCTCTACATGCAAAAAATCGTTCTCATCACCGGTGCCACATCAGGTTTTGGCGAAGCCTGTGCTTATAAATTTGCTGCGAATGGGTATGATCTTATTCTGAACGGAAGAAGGGCAGACCGGTTGCAAATACTGGCTGATGCGCTGGAAACAAAATATAATATTGCTGTATTGCAATTACCGTTTGACGTACGGGATGAAGAAGCAGTTTTTACTGCTGTAAAAAAATTGCCGGTAAACTGGCAGGCTATTGATGTGCTGATAAACAATGCAGGGCTGGCACTCGGCCGGGATTATTTTGAAGAAGGCGATACCAGTGACTGGAACACCATGATTGATACCAACGTAAAAGGTTTTCTGTACGTAGCTAAAGCCGTATCACAATTAATGGTTGCAAAAAAGCAAGGACATATCATCAACATAGGATCGGTGGCGGGCACACAGGTGTATGAAAAAGGAAATGTGTATTGCGCCAGCAAATTTGCCGTAGATGCTATCAGCCAGGGTATGCGTATAGATTTGTTGCGGCATAATATTAAAGTAACCTGCATCAATCCCGGGGCTGCGGAAACGGAATTTTCAATTGTCCGTTTTAAAGGCGATGAAGGCACGGCCAAAAAAATATATGATGGATTAAAACCATTGACAGGCGAAGATGTGGCAGAAGTAATTTACTACTGCACCACCCTGCCGCCTCATGTTTGTATAAATGATCTGTCTGTTACCTGCACCCAACAGGCTGATGCTATCTTTTTTAACCGGCAGCCCACTGGTTGATTATCATCAACAATTGGAGAAACATCATTTTATTCCTTTAATTTGTCCACACTTCAATCCCGCCCCTGCCTGTTGGCCTGAAACTTGCCGTATTATCCCTGCGAAAATTTACTGTGAACCATTAAAAATGAGTTTTAAAAGGCATTAAAATTAAAACCCCGAAAAACCGGATAGTATATTTATGACAGCATTCCAATAACCACCTCAATCAGTTATGAAAAAACCATATCTCTTTCTTTCAGCGTTAGCCTTTTTCAGCACTACAGCTTTTTCCCAAAAAAATGATGTTATCCGTCTGCAATCATGCAGCAATGACGTAATCAGCAAACAGGTTGACAGCCTGAAAGGTGTATATGGAGATCAGGGTTATGTGTTATTGAAAGAAGCTTCCATTAATATGGAAAGTGAATTTGAAATGCCGGTAATCGTTCCGCTTACACAGGGCAGTTGGTACCAGTTTGTTTTTATCGGCGACTACAGCTCAAAATTATATGAGGTAAGAATGTACGACTGGCAGGAAAGGCAGGTAATCTTTCGTCAAAAAAGATGGGGTGAAATAGATGGTAATGTAATTGTGTATTCTTATGTACCCAATAGTTCTGAATTTCATATGATGAAACCGGTACAGGTAAATAAACAAAAGAAAAAGAACCTCTGTGGCTATGTAATGTTATTTAAAAGAACCGGAGCCGATGTGGGTGCAGTTACACCGGCATCTCAAATACCTTAATAAAAAAGATTGATGAATA
Source organism: Chitinophagaceae bacterium (assembly GCA_043768195.1). Lineage (GTDB taxonomy): Bacteria > Bacteroidota > Bacteroidia > Chitinophagales > Chitinophagaceae > JJ008. The sequence goes on from JAYVKT010000232.1 coordinate 2,527, forward strand.
CGGATCCCGGCCAATGCGCCGGGATTTTTTTATGCCTGTGCTTAAAAACGTAAGTTAATACAGATTATACCAATTGGACATTAAACTGAGGTGTCTTGAAAATTCTTAAGGTTGATTAAGGCAAATAGATTGCTTCGGCTTTTTCAAGATACTGCTCAGTATCAACGTTTGCTGTACAGCCTCGTAAGGACGAGACTCGGGAGTCTTAGCGACTCATTCCCCCAGGAGTCTCGTCGTTGCGAGGGTTGCCATAGTGAATCTCCACACCTGACGAATCTCCAAAGCAACCCGAAGCAAACTATACAATAGCTACCTCTTTAATAGGTGCTTTTAATGTCTAATTGGCATTAGACTTTAAAAATACATTTTGCACACAGCCTGCCCCGATTTCTTCGGGGGATGGCACGGATTGTATCGATGAACACACCTGCCCGTCCGTTAAGGCGGGGATTGTTTTGATAAATCAAAAATTTGGATTTTTTTATACCAACTTCATTATTGCGCCAGCGAAATTCTGACTTGTAAGCCGCCCCTTGTATTGGTAATTGGAAAGGAGTTACTAATTTTTGGAATGTTACGGGTTTGTTCAAAATACAATTTCATACTTACCCGGTTGTTCAGTATATAATCAATAGACGGTGCTATGCGGATTACTTTTTGACCGGCCGTACCAAATGCCTGGTTCTGATCCAGCTTGCTGTTAGAAGTGGCATCATCCCGAAGGCTGAAGTCGAACTTGAACGTAACATCATTATCCAGCTTCATCCCGTTTTTACCAATCCGCAGGTTCTTTATAATAGGTATTCCCTTTTGTCTCCAGTTAAAACCAAAAGTTACTTCAGTAGAACGGTTTTCTGCCAACTGGTAATCAATAAGGCTCAAACTTAGCTGGCGGCTTTTCTTAAACTCAAACCTCGCAGTTAACTGGTTGGTGAATGTCATGTCTATTTCAATCAATGGATCAAATGCTTCCTGTATCGTAATATTAGGAACAAGAAAGTAGGGAATATAATTACCCGTTAAGGTATCTCTGAAGAATGGATACCCAACCCGGTTGGGGTCAGTAAATAACAACGCCGTATTAAAGCTATTCATACTGAAAGTGCTGTGATAACCATGGCGGATACTGAAATTGGTAAATATTTTATCCATACCCCGCAATCTTGATAAGCCGGTGTAAGTAACCGTCCAGTTTGGCTTTGGTATAATGCCGGCAAACGGATTTGATCGCAGGTTGGGGTTATTATTTTTAGATAGCTTAATACTATTCGGATCTTTTTTAGTGTAGGCTGCAAGGAATGCCGGTATTACCACATCCTGTGCATAGCGGCCATACCCCTGGAAATAGTTTGGATCGTTTGGATCAATGGTTCCTCCCTGGTAAGGATTAAGCCCGGATAATTTTTTGGAAAGGATGGCCCTGTTACTTTCAAACTCCTTGAATGTTTCAGAAATAACACTCGGGTTAAATTTGGTGAACAAGGTCTGGTAAGAAATATAACTAACAGAAAAACTTCCGAGTGCATACGGATTCAACCTTGTCAATCCTACGTTATCAAACTTACTGGTGTCTTTGTACAGTTCAGAATATTGTTTGTCATAAGTTTTATCAAGGTTGATATCAATATTAAAGTCACGGAATGGGCTTACCTGTGCTGTCAGGTTCAACCGCTGGTTGTAGCGTTGCCGTATCATTTCTGATACTAACGTATCCATTGATAATAATCCTTTGTTTCCAAATTTATTTATCCAGTTGGTATCTGGCTGGTAGCCGAAAATGTAGCCAAACCCCGGTTGGTTGCTTTTAAAGTTGTTGCCCAGTAATTGTGTGCTGTCCATATAGCCCGGCAACGTAGTTCCAAAATCTTCTGTGTATTGAATGGCAGCTCTCTTAACAGAAGTGAGTAGCCGCAAAAAGAATTTAGGTACCGGGCTTATTTCAGGCAATTGATTAGGGTCTTTCTTTGCCTTTACTTTTTTCTCTTTAATTTTTTTAATCTTTATTATTTTCCCTTTCTTGTTACGAATGGTATCATATCGCACAGCACCCGGTGTTCCAATTTGCTGTTGACCGGGTAATTGCTGGTTGTTAGTTACATCACCACTCTTATTATCACCAGATTTATTGTCGCCTTTAGCATCACCTTTTTTACCCCCACCCTTCTTGTCGCCACCAGCATCTTTGCCACCACCTTTACCACCTCCATTCTGTTGTGTTGGCGGAGTAGTCGTATTTACTGCCCTTAAAAACCTCCACTTATTATATAATTCCTCAAACTTCAGTTCGCCATTAATAGTTCTTGTTTGTGTATTTGCCAGTGTGTTACCCAACAACCTTGATTCTGGTAATTGTGAGGATGCAAGCCAGTTGTATTTGGTATTGTAGCTGGCACGCAGTGTTGTCCAGTCAAGTAAAGGAATTTTGTTGGTAGGCACATTGTAAGTAGCTGTTACTTCCTGGCGATAGTTGGTATTTCTTCCGCCTTTAAAGAGATTACTGCGTATAGAATCTTTTTTGATTTTGCTGTCAATTCGTCCAAATGGTTCATCTATCCGGGCATTGTTAGTTGCCATAAAATCTATGGCGATAGAACGGGTCAGGTTCCATTGCATAATATAATACCGGTCGAAAGTAAAATACTTATTGTAAGTCTCGGGTATCTTATAAGGCCCGCCGCCAACATTTCTTACCCGGGTGGCGCCGAACTGGCGGAATACATCTGCCTTAAAAGAAATTTGTGATGGGGTGTAATTAAAATTAATGTCTTTAATCAGTTGCAGCCATTTCGATTTTGATTTAATAAATTTTTTGAACGGTTCAAAAGGTTTGCTTTGGGGTGCATAGCTGTAGCCCACTGCGCCACGGGTACGCCTCAGCTCATCTTTTTCAATTAACGGGTTTTGGCTCAGTGTCTGGATATAGGAATAATTAAAATCAAAATTAGTTACACTCCAGATTTTTGGTCGTTTACCATCTGTCTTTAATTTTTTTACATTGGTAAAGTTGATGGTCTTAATAGTAGTAATATCTTTTGCATCGTTGCGGATAGAGTCTTGTTTATCTGCGGGAGCATCTTTCAGTATATCTTTTAATTTCAAATCAAGTGCATACGGATCGTACTCCGGTGTTTTATGCACCTGGCTGATGCCGGCATACACCGGTATCTGCAAACCTAATTTTTTCGGTAATAGTTTACCGGCTTCTATACTGGCAGAAACATCAAACGTATAAATATCTTCCCGCTGCCGTTCATTTACTCTTCCTTCCAGCGGCCCAAAGCCTTTGCTTCTGGCCGTGCCGGATAGTGTAAGTGTTCCCAGATCAGCCAGGCGAATTTCAGTCCTTGCCAATGCAGCCCAACCACCTTCTTCATCTAACTTAGAAAAACGAAGTTCATTAAACCATACTTCAGTACAGAGTGATTCCTGTGTTACATTTTCCACAGCAAGCAACAGCCCCCGCACTTCTCCCAGGTTTGGATTACCAATGATGCCATAAGTCCTTCCATTGGCCTGCGTTTCACTATAATAGCTTGATGGTGATGTGCCGGCTTTATTTCTTCTGAATTTCAGGTCGGTTAAATTATCCAGGTTAAAGTCAAGGTTATTAGCTTCCGGCCAGATGAGTAATGAGTCAGTAGTACCCGGCAGTGTTACTTTCAATGGGATTTTTATTTCATAATAGTTACCGGAAAAATCGTTTCCAATTCTTATCACTCCTTTCAAATCACCATCTTCTACTGGCTGAAAGCCCTGCACCGATTCTGCATGAATAAACATACTCAGCCTTCCATACTGCCGCATGTCCAGGTTAAATGTTTTGAACAACCCTCTTGCATCGTTTTGGGAAAGCCCACACACCTGCAAACTGATAGATTGCTCATTCAGGAAAAGAGGCACATTGTTATTACTTATTTGCTGCTGCCTTTCTATACCCGGAGGTATACGGTAAGGTATCGGCTGTCGCTGATCGTTTTCTTCTATATTAACTGCCAGCACATTTACTGTTGTGGGGTCGGGCACAGGCAGTATGGTAAACATGCCGGTGGTGTCAATATTATTTCTGAATTTTCTCCACTGGTTACGGACTAATTCTAACTTACCAAACCGCATTACCACAGAATCATCAAAACCATTTACAAACATCCGTAAGAAGCGGATGGATTTAAAATCGGGGATATTTCCCACTTTCAACTGATACTGTGCAATGGGTATGCGGAAGAGATACCATTTTTCTACCCGGCTTGTTCCATCTGCCAGTGCAATAGTTGGGGTTCTTACGTCGGTAATAAAGTTGGTTCCCGAAATCATGTTGGGCTTTATATCCACTTTATACTGAAAATATTCTTCCACCTCATTCATCGTGTTGTCCCTGTTCAGTTCTTCTGCATCAGGATACTGCGTAAAGGCATTTACAAACTGGGAATTATTTTCATTGATAGGCGAATTGCCATGGGGGTTATTAATGTTCTTGTATCGCTGCAAAATGCCGGTAACCGGAGCAGCATCAAATGAAGGATCACGGTAAGGAATAAAGTTGTCAGCCGCCGGATCAAGTAAAGCCCTCTGATAAATGGGTGAACCGGTTCCATAAAGAGCTGCCAGTTGATCTAAATAATTAGCCTTAAATCTTCTTCTTTCATCTTCATCCTGCAAACCATCATATCCAACATCCTGGAAAATTCTGTCGCTGGGTTCATTGCTGAAGGCATTGGTAACCTGCAGGGGGTTAGAAGGTGTTTGTCCCCACTTGGTGCTTGAATCTAATGATGCATTATTGGTTGGCGTACGTAAACCATTTTCATAAAGTCTTTGCCCGTCCCGTAAAATATCTTCGGATATATTTCCCAGGTTAAAATAAAGCTGCCCACCTGCCGGATTAAAACGGGGAGAAACAAAAGGATCCTGCAACCAGAATTCGATGTATTCAATATTACCTGTTTCAAAATCTGTTTGATCAATATTGCGCATCAGGCCACCCCATGATTGTTTGGGATTAAGAAGCCTTCCGGCAGCATTGGTACGGGTATTTCTATACTCAAAATTATAGGGGCCTTTATCTTTTGGATAAAAAGCCAGATCGAATGTGGTAAGCAAGCCTTCGCCAAATCCGGTACTCACTCTTGGAAAAATTTCTCTTCGTAATACCTGTCTTGTTTCGGGTTTTGATAACTCGGCCAGGTTGCCCTTTATTGGGTTATTGGAATTATTTTTTTCTTGTAATACAGATTCAATATTATACCAGGCAATTTTTGCACGGTTATATCCGCTAATAAGGCTGTCATTAAATGCTGACTCCGGAAATAAAGGTGCTATACCGCCGGGGCCATTATTTCCCTGTGGAATGGAAGCCATCGTCCAGCTTATTAATGGGAATCTTAAATCTATACCAGCCCGGGTGCCTTCAAAGTCGTCAATATAAATTTGTCCTGTTTTGTCTGACCCATTAATTTGTTTGGGGTGACCGGGATCAAGAATAGCAGCTTCTGCATAAGCAGTAATAGATGACATGGCCTTGGTGGAGTAGAAAGGCAACTTATCTAACCATTTGGTAAGGCGTGGCAAATTATTGCGGTAGTCAACATCGAACCCATACATCGTATTCTTAATCGGATCGTCACCATAGGTTTGCTTTACAAAGAATGGCCGTTCTGCTAATCGTACAATAGTGCCACCAAGAGTAAGTTTTTTATTAGCTATATAATCCAGACGGACACCCAGAAAGCTTTTTTGTTGTAAGCCAAAGGCCTGGTTATTTTCAAATGCTATGTT
>JAYVKT010000233.1:0-4682 GCA_043768195.1 Chitinophagaceae bacterium
ATTAAAAACATTGCCCGGATCAACGCCCTGTACAACACCCCCTGATGCAGTAGTTGGCTGTGCGCCAAAAACTAAACCAGTTGAAATGCCGGCATACGGCAAACCAGTGTACTGTTGATTTGCCAGGGACATTGTAACATTTGTCACATTAGCACCTGTAGCGTCTGTAAAATTATTGCTGTTCGCATTATCTCTCATTAGAGAAATGGGGCCAACGGCCGCAGTAGATGGTCCCGAACCACCCAGAAAAGTACCAGACGTTGTGGGTATCTCAACGGTTTGTTGTGCCAGGCCCAGTATTCCTATACTAAGGAAAAAGGCCAGAATTGTGTAAAATTTAATTTTGCTCATTTTTTTAGATTTATAATTATTAAAAACTTGTGAATCACACTCACCCATTAAAATAACAGATGAGTGTGATGTATTTTATTTATTTTTTATCCGATAACAACATCTCCACCATTAATTTTTATTCCAAAATTGGCATTAATCACATCTGAAGTAACCGTAGGAGTAACCAATCTTCCATCATTTAAACCATCTGTACCAGTAGCCAACACCGGAGTTGGGCTTAATTTCTGACCCGTATGCGACCAGTTGCTTGGCAATGTAGATGCAGGTGGCGGATTATTAATAATACCAAAAGATGTGCTGATCAAAACATAATAAGTTGTATTCGGACTGACATTAGTAAATGAGAACATGCCATTGGCTGGATTAATGCTAACTACCTTCTCAACAAGACCAGTAGAAACATTAACAAGGTAAGCTCTCAGGTTTGCAGGTATTGGTGGCGCCGGAGGTAGTTGTGCTGCACCACTGTTATTTACAAGGTTATCAGTGTTTGCATTCACATCATGCCATACATTACCACTAATATTTATAGTCTTATAAATACCGGCATCAATATCAAGTTTGATTTCTCCCGGGTTTAGAGTAAATGGATCCGTAAGCCCTGTTACCACATCAGCATTACTATCATTATCGGTAGTGCTTCCTGCTGCATTCTTAGAAGTAAACACAGTAGCTGTTGGCTTGTCAGTAAAGCCCATTGTAAAGCTGCTGCCACCTGCCACTACCGGCACATTATTAATAAGGTAGTAACCATTGGCATCTGTTACGGCTGATGCTACGGCCACATTAGAACTGTTGTACAGCGTAACAGTAACACCCGGTACACCAGCTTCTGTTGCATCCTGAATACCGTTTCTGTTTACATCATACCACACAAAATTACCAACGGCAGCTTTCAGAGAAACGAGGCCTGCATCAACATCTGTTTTAGACTGTCCACCTGCTAGTGTAAAGGATGCAGTTCTTCCGGTGGCAGGGTCAACATCACTGTTAGTTGCTGCTGAAGCTACCCCAGCATTTTGAATTGTAAATGAAGAGGAAGCAGGTATGTTACTAAATCCTGCACTATAAGTACCCGGCAATAAATTAGAGAATAAATAAAAGCCATTTGCATCTGTAACAGTGCTTGCCACTGCCACATTACTGCTGTTATATAAAGTGACTAAAACACCAGCTACACCGGGTTCACCAGCATCCTGGCGACCGTTCATATTTACATCATTCCATACAAAATCTCCAACAGAAGCTCTGGTGGCAGAAATGATACCCATATCCCAATTAAGGTCTGAAGTGGAAACAGGTAATGCAATACCATCGGTCTTTAACGTTGCAATATTAGCATCACTGTTATTTAGATTGGTACTGCCTGCTGCATTCTTAGAAGCTGCGGAATAACCGGCTGGCAAGTTTCCAAATTCAATAAAGTAATTATTTGCAGCCAGATCAGTGAAGAGGTACTCACCAGTGGCTGAGGTAGTGGTTGTTTTAATAACATTACCGGCCATATCAGTCAATTCTACTGATATACCTGCAGCACCCGGTTCACCTGCATCCTGAATACCATTATTATTCAAATCATACCATACAAAATTTCCTAATGATGAAAGTGTTGCGTTTGTATTGCGGACTCCGGCATCAATTGTAAGATTTATTTCACCTGGTGCTAAGGTAATTGGAGCAGTTTTTCCTGTTCCTGCATCTGCATCACTATCCTTTGAATCATCCGCACCGGCATCTTTGGTAGCAAATACATAACCAGCAGGCAATCCGCTGAAGCCTACAACATAAGATCCTGCATCCAGATTGGTGAAAAGGTAATTACCTAATGCATCTGTTGTAGTAGTAGCAATTACTGTTGTTCCGTTTGCTGCATATAAGGTAACAGTTACACCTGCAATACCCGGCTCACCCGGATCCTGAATACCATTATTGTTTAAATCATTCCATACTCTGTCGCCGATTGAGCTTTTACTGTCAAATGTATTTGGTGAAATTATTAAGCCTGCATCTACATAACTAACAGTAGTACCAGCCGCACCAGTAGTAACATTTCCTGTTCTGCCTGTTGATGGGTTTACATCACTATTATTAGCTACAGAAACAGCTCCGGCATTCGGGCTAAACCCATAACCTGCAGGAATGTTTTCAAACCCAACTGTATAAGTTGTGGCGGCTGTTAACCCGGTAAATAAGTAGAATCCGTTTATATCTGTTGTAGTAGTTGCAACAACCACATTCGAACTATTGTACAGCAATACGGTAATACCCGGTACACCTGCTTCAGATCCACCATCCTGTACACCGTCTTTATCCAGATCATACCAAACAAAATCTCCCAATGCAGCTCCCGGCGTTGTTCTGCGCATACCTGCATCCACAGTGGTATTAACTTCGTCGGCAATTAACGTTACTGTTTGAGAATTTCCTGTTCCTGCATCTGCATCACTGTCTATAGCATCGTTGCTGCCAGTATTAGCCGTTACATAACTATATCCTGACGGCAAAGTGAATTTTACGTAATAGCTGCCCGGATTTAATCCATTGAATATGTAGTTACCAAAAGCATCTGTTGTAACAGTAGCCTGTAATACATTGCTGCTGTTATATAATTGAACAGTTACATTGGCAATTCCCGGTTCACCGGCATCCTGTATATTATTATTATTTAAGTCTTCCCAAACTCTATCACCTAAAGAAGCTGAAGCACCTGTTGTTGGCGTTACATTCAATCCTGCATCAATGGTAAGGTTATTCGTTCCAGCTACTACAACGAAGTTTGGTGTTTGACGAGTAACCGGATCAATATCACTATCCAGGTTATCAGCCGTTGCATCTTTTGGTGAAACCTGGTAGCCGATTGGCGGTGCCACTTTCACATAATAAGTACCCGGTGCCAAGTCATTAAAGAAATAATATCCGTTATTAGATGTAATAGTAGAACGATATAAAACATTGGCAGAAGTGTACAACATTACGGATACACCTGCAATTCCGGGTTCACCAGCTTCCTGAATTCCGTCTTTATCTAAATCATTCCACACATAATCACCTATCCGTGCAGGAACAGAATAATACATACCTGCATCCACGTAAGTAACGTTAGGAACAGCATTGGTTAATGTAATAGTACCAGTGCGGCCTGTCGTGATATTAGCATCGCTGTTATTTACCCCGGCTATTCCTGCTGCATCAGCATTTAAAGGAGAATACTGGTAACCTGGCAGCAGGCTGAAACGAACCTGATAACTAACTCCTGCAACTGTTGTTTCCAGGTTGCTGAATTTATAATTACCATACGCATCAGTAACTGTGCTGGCTAAAACAGTATTAGTCGCATTGTCGTATAATGTTACTACAACACCTGCTAATCCAACTTCAGTAGCATCCTGAATACCATCTTTATCAATATCATTCCATACTCTATCACCTATAGAACCGGCGGCGCATGGGTTATTTGTAATAACCTCTGTATTGCTTCCTGTTTTACTTGGGCTTGCATGTACAGACGCTACATCTACGAATCCAAAGCCTGAAGTTCCAAAAACAGAAGCCTTAACGGTGATTTCATACCAGGTTTCATAAATCCAGTTTGGTTGGGCAGCGTTTGGAGTATATAAAGCATCCGTGGGCGGTGAGTCTGTAATTAAAACATAACCATAATCATTAAAGTTGGTAGAAATTGATGTTCTAAAACTCAATACATCTGTACTAGCGCCAACTGTAGGTGTATTGCCATCTCCACCAAAACCAAGTGTACCATAACCAGAAGGGAAAGTTCCGCTGGCAGTAATATAATCCTGTTTGAAATTTAAAACCTCTGCACCAAGGCCATTCTTTAAAGACCATTGAAGATGATCTGACCCCAGTAAATCTCCGAACTTATGTACTCTATTCCAGTTGTCGGCATTACCAGTTGGTTTGTAGCAATTATCAACAAATGTTTTAGCAAACGTTACCCGAATGGTAACAGTTTGCGAATTAGCATTTACATTCCAAAAACTTTTTGCAAATACCAATGGATTAACTCCTGCAAAACAGCTTTGTCCGCCAGTAGGAGGAGTTATAGGATTATATAAGCCTATATCATACGTATTGTTAGTGTTGCCACCGGTAGGTTCAGTACCAGAGGCTAAGGTAATAGCCATACCCCTTACTTCACCGCTAACCAGGGTAGTTCCATTATTATCATTATCTATATTATTATCAGGGTCGCCGCCATTGATAACGGTAATAGCATATGTAGCAGGTTTTACTACACCTACAATATAGTTACCAGCAGGGAGGTTTGTAAAGGAGTAGTCACCTGCGGCATTAGTTACCGTAGCTTG
>JAYVKT010000234.1:0-3359 GCA_043768195.1 Chitinophagaceae bacterium
CTGCTTTGCAGGGTTCACCAACAACAATTACGGCAATCACCAATATTTATCAACCAAACGCCAAAGGGAAAGATCCCGGTAAACACCCTTTCAAAAAATATTTTGAAGAACTGGAAATCGGGGACCAGATAATAACTGAAAAGAGAGTCATTACCTCAGAAGAGATTGACAAGTTCGCTGACCTTAGCGGCGACCATTTTTATGCTCATATTAAAACAACTGATTTTACCGGAACTATGTTTGAGCAACAAGTGGCACATGGGTATTTCATCATGAGCATTGCAGCGGGTCTTTTTGTTGATAGCTATGAAAAAAATCCTGTGCTGTTGAATTACGGAATTGATGAATTGCGATTTACCAAGCCAGTATATCCCGGCGCAGAAGTTTATATTCGTTTTACCTGTAAGGAAAAATTACCAAACGATAAAAGAGTGATTGAAAAGCCAGAAGACTTTAAACGGGGCGATGATATTGATAAAGGTATTGTGAAATGGCTGGTAGAGTTTTTTGATGAAATGGATGAAGTGACGGGTGTGGCGACAATATTGACGATGGTGGCGAGGAGGGGATAAATGTAATTATATTAATAGTTAAATAAAGATGAGCATCCCTAAAAATCATCATCATGTTTCACAATGTCATATTCGTTATTTCAAAAATAACGAAACGGGTAAATACTATTTATATAACAAGGAGCTAGATATATTTGAAAAGCCAAAGCCATCTGAAGAATCAATTTTTAGCGAAGATTACGGCAATACAAGATTTAAAGAAGGTGAATTAGACCACAAAGGACTTGAAGATGAACTGAATATTAAATTTGAAACTGATTTCGTTCAACATGCTGATAAAGTTATTGAGGCCGTATCAAATTCCACTTACGAGATAGACTCCCTAAAGGCGTCACTACAATATCTTCTCCGGTATGCAGTAATATCTGAAATGCGGCACCCATCATTTAAAAAAGGTGCAGACGATAGAGTAAACGATTTAATGTCAAAGACACTTAATCATATTTTCTACCTTGAAACTGGGGAGAAATCTGATTTTAAAATAAGCGATTTCGAAAAGTCCAAAACAAAGTATTCAAACTTGCTGGATTATAATGATATTGCTGAAGAGAGACTTCAGTCAATGGGTAACTTAAGTATTGATGTTGTAGTAGCCGGTGACAATGATGAATTTATTTTGCCTGATACTGGTTGTTACTTAAAGAGGGCAAGAATCAATAATTATATTAATAAGAATATTCAGGAAATAGCAGTTATTGGGTTGCCCTTGACATATAAAATATTTATTCTAGCTACATCTGTAAAATTGGAGGGTGTAAAGGAAGGTGTCTTTGTTGTTAAAAATATTCCGTCATTGTTGGTAGAAGACGCAAATAGGGAGTTATATATAAATGGAATTAAGAAAGTATTGGCTCGCAATAAAAATGTTCTTGAATTTATTGTTGAAAAGTACAAGAGTAGCTAAGGCATTTATGGGAGAATGGAGTAGCTACAAATCACTTCCCTTCCCAAACAACCCCACATACTCTTCAAACAAAAAGAACCTGTCTTTAATACCGAGGTTCAGGTTTTTTAAAACATTTGCTTTTACCAGGTCACTTACAATACGGTTGCAGGTGCCATAATTCATTTTTAATTCTTTGCTCAATATATTAATGGTGGTGGCTGGTTGCCTGTATAAATAGTCAAGCACCTCAATAGCTTTTTTCTGTCGTATGCCAAATAATGGCAACACATCCTTCTCCATTTTTTGCTTAAGTGCTAAAATGTTTTTAAAGGTGTCAATACTGTTGTTAGCAGTTTCAATAACCCCTGCTAAAAAAAACTTAAGCCACTGCCCCATATCATTATGCGTACGTACCCGGTGCAGGTTGTCATAATAATGGCTGCGGTTGTGCTCAAAAAAATCACTTAAGTATAAGGCAGGTTTTACCATCAGGCCTTTATCTACTAAGTATAAAGTAATCAGCAGGCGGCCCATTCGTCCGTTACCATCCAAAAAAGGGTGTATGGTTTCAAACTGATAATGGAGCATGGCAATGCGTATCAGGTGCGGCGTATGTATATCTTCCGCATGTAAAAATTTCTCAAAGTCTGCCATCAGGTCTGCCACATCTTCGTCGTGGGGTGGTATATAAATAGCATCTCTTAAAGTAGCACCAATCCAGTTTTGACTGGTGCGGTATTCGCCGGGGTTTTTGTTTTGTCCCCTTACACCCTGCATCAGCACACCATGGGTTTCTCTGATTAGCCTGTTTACTATGCCAATTTCTTTACACCTGTCAATAGAATAGTTAATGGCTTTGATATAATTAACTACCTCTTCCCGGTCGTCTCTTCTTTCGGGGTTAATGTCATGTTGGTTTATTAATACATCTTCCAGGTTGGTATTAGTACCTTCAATACGGCTGCTGGTAGTGGCTTCTTTTTTTATATGCATTTGTATAAAAAAGTCTACGTTGGGTACCAACTGGGCATAGGCATTCAGCATACCGAGAGCCCGGTCGGCATCGCTAAGCAGGGATTGAACTTCCGGAATATCCACCAACCAATTATGGTAAACAGGTTCGGGCATAAAGCTATTATATTGATATTGAGCCTTATATGCTCCTGCCTGAAAGGTTGATATGTTCTTGGTTTCCGCCATTTTCTGCAAATCAAAATATTTTCATTTACAAAAATATAAATAAAATGGAAATGAAACAAAATTCATTTCCAAAAAATGCCAATTATTGACAATGAAATTATTTCGATATCTAATATTCAGTCTAAAAGTCTGATATTGGGACTAAAAGCCACACATGGCCTTTAATTATATCTTTATAGCATTAAGCCAAATGAATAGTATAGAAGAACACATAAAAGTGGAACACAAAGGCATTGTAAAACGGTTAGTTGAATTTTTGGATGAAACAGATGAAATAACAGGTGTGGCTACGATATTGACGATGGTGGCTAAAAAAAATCAATAATGTTTACTGTTGCTGCACTATATATTTATCCTGTAAAATCCCTTGGTGGATTCAGTGTTACTACTGCAGAGGTAACAACAAAGGGGTTTAAGCATGACCGGAGATGGATGCTGGTTGATACTGCAGGGAAATTTTTTACGCAACGGGAACTGCCTTCTATGGCGTTATTACAAACAGCTATTACTGAAGAAGGGCTATTCATATGTCATAAAAAGAACCCGGATAAAAATATTACAATTCCTTTTCTTTCAGTACCTGCTGGAATTAAGCAAGTAAAAGTTTGGGATGATATATGTGATGCCTGGAGGCATGATGCCAGCATTAATTCATGGTTTAGCGAACATGTTTATCTTCGGGTGTTCGAATGGTAGGCTCG
>JAYVKT010000235.1:0-8092 GCA_043768195.1 Chitinophagaceae bacterium
GTTCTTTGCCAGATACTGGGAGTCGTTAGCCAATCCAAAGGTGTCATTAAATGCCTGTACCGTAAGTGTGGTATCAAACGTAGTAATATTATCAACCGGGGGAATTAACCCACCGCCTAGTTCAGTTGCCTCATTAATTTTTTTACAGGCAGAAAATAGAATAGCAACCGTGGTAACGATTGCTATAAATGATAAAACGATTTTTCTATTCTTCACAAAGTAGATTTATATCAGGTTAGTAATCCCCTCTCCGCCAGGGAGAGGGAAAGGGTGAGGTTTATTTGCCTGCAAGGTCGCTATACAGTTGTAAATAGTCTGTTAAATCTCCCTCGGGGTTATGCAGTAATGTCTTCTTTCCCCGCACTTTAGAAAACTCATCCACTAGTTTTTTTTCTATCTTTTCTGCACCAAATGTAATGGCATCGGCAAAGGTGGCACCGCCACGGAACATAGCAGTGTTATTGGCATCTTTATATATTTCAAGATCCTTTTCTTTTAATGATGCATGAATGAGTGCTTTCTTTATGAAATCACTACCCAGCTTTTCTTTAAATGTGTTTTGGCCAATGGTGTACACAATTTTGCTGTGGGCAAACACAGGCTCTTTTTTATATACTGTCTTCAGGTATGCGGGAATAAGACCCGTCATCCAGCCACTGCAATGGATGATATCCGGAGGCCATCCAAATTTCTTTACGGTTTCTAATGCCCCTTTACAATAAAAAATAGTTCTTAGCCCATTATCATCATACCATTTTTCTTGTTCGTCCTGAAAAACGAATTTGCGTTTAAACAAGTCCTCATTATCCAGGAAATAAACCTGTAGCCTGGCACTTGGCAGCGAAGCCACTTTAATTTGAAGCGGCATATCTTCATTATCAACAGAAACATTGATACCGGAAAGCCTCACCACCTCATGCAGGCGGTGGCGGCGTTCATTAATAATACCAAAACGGGGCATAATACAACGCACCTCCAGGTTATTATCATTGGCTTTAATGGCCAGCTTATTCACTATTTCAGAAAACTCTGTCAGCTCCAGATAGGGCGACATTTCATTGGCGATAAATAAAACTCTTTTCTTTGCTGACATTTGCTCCCGTTTAAATTATTGCCCGGCCTGTGTTAGACAGGTTTGGTAAAGGCGGGCAAAGGTAGTTATTTTACGCCGAATTGGGATGCTTATCAGCAACTTAGTCTTTAACAGGTTAGCAATATGATTTTATTTAAAAAAGCAACAGACCTTCGTAAATGGCTTGATGCTCAATCAAAAAAAGGAAATAGCATCGGCTTTGCACCTACTATGGGGGCATTACATGCCGGCCATATTTCTTTAGTAGAAATATCAAAAAAAGCGAACCCAGTCACTGTTTCCAGCATTTTTGTAAACCCCACCCAGTTTAATGACCCTAAAGATTTTGAAAAATATCCCATCACCATTGAAAAAGATATTGCTATGCTGGAAGCTGCCGGCTGTGATGTTCTTTTTCTGCCTTCTGTAAAGGAAATGTATCCTGAAGGCAGCGATCAAAAAATGCAGTATGACCTTGGTTACTTAGAAACAATATTAGAAGGAAAATTCCGGCCGGGTCATTTCCAGGGGGTATGCATGGTCGTTCACAGGCTATTGGAAATAGTACAGCCTGATAATTTGTATTTAGGACAAAAAGATTATCAGCAATGTATGGTTATTACAAAGTTGGTTGATCTGATAAATAAGCAGGATAAGATCAGGGTAAACATCTGCCCCACTCTCCGGGAAGCGGATGGCCTTGCCATGAGCAGCAGAAATATGCGGCTAAATAAAGAAGAACGAAAAACTGCTGCCACTATTTACCAGGGCCTTTCTTTTATAAAAGAAAATATAACACAGCAAAACATAAATACTTTAAAAAAGCAAACACAATCAATACTTGAGAAGGCCGGCTTCCGGGTTGATTATGTTGAAATAGCTGAAGCAGCAAATCTCTCCCCTGTTACTACCTGGAATGAAAATAAAAAAACCGTTGCACTTATTGCTGCTTTTATGAATGATGTGCGGCTTATTGATAATATGCTTTTAAATTAATTTGCCATTCACCCACATCGTTTTACTTTCGGCAACAATGAAGAAACGTCTCCGCACCATATTGCAATACAGTTTTTTCTTAGGGTTAGGTATTTTTTTAGTGTGGTGGTCCATAAAAGATCTGACAAGTGATGATAAATCACAAATAAAAACAGCATTGAAAACTGCGAGATACTGGCTGTTAATCCCCGTTTTCGCAATTCTTTTCTTAAGCCACCTGATACGAGCCATACGCTGGAAATTATTAATAGAACCTCTGGGCTATAAACCCTCTACCACCAATACTTTATTTGCCGTTTTTATTGGCTACCTCGCCAACCAGGCAGTTCCCCGATTGGGTGAAGTATTAAAATGCACCGTCCTGTCCCGCTACGAAAAAATACCTGCTGATAAACTTGTTGGTACTATTATATTGGAAAGAGTGATTGATGCCCTTACCCTGCTAATCATATTTGGTATTACCCTGGCCATTCAACCTGATATTTACGCACAGTTGGTGGATACTATTTTCAATTCGAAAAAAGAAGGTGGAGTTACTAAAAAAACAATTTCCTCATCGCTGGTATTAATGATTCTTGCAGGAATAGTAATTATTGCCCTTGCAGTGTGGATGATAAAGAACAAAAAAAACTTCGGCGACCTTTTATTATTATTTAAGCGAATTGGAAAAAGCATCTGGCAGGGTCTTAGTGCCATTCAGCATCTGAAAAAAAGATGGCTATTTATTTTTCTTACTATCAGTATGTGGACATTATACCTCGCCGGCGGCTACATTGGCTTTATGGCATTGAAAGAGACACAGCAGTATGGCATCAACGAAGCTTTTACTGTTTTATCTGCCGGAAGTGTTGGAATGATTGCTACACCCGGCGGCATTGGTGCCTATGCTTACCTTTTACAAAAAACAATGCAGGTTTATGGATTAAATGAAGGCATTGCGTTGGCGTTTGGATGGATACTATGGCTGGCGCAAACGGCTGTCATTCTCATCGGTGGTTTAATTAGCTTTGTAGCTATCCCTTATTATAATAAAAGAAAACTCCTTGAACAAAGCTGACCTCATACCAACAAAAATATTTACACTTCCATTGCTGTTACAAAAACTGGCGCAATGGAGAGTGCACAATAAGAAAGTAGCCTTTACCAACGGGGTGTTTGATATTCTTCATGAAGGGCATATTTATTCCTTATCGCAAGCTGCTAAAGAAGCCGATTATTTAATTGCAGGGCTAAATGCAGATGCCTCGGTTAAAAAATTAAAAGGCAATGGCCGGCCAATTAATAGCAGCCATTCAAGAGCATTGTTACTTGCTTCATTACTAATGGTGGATGCAGTGGTATTATTTGAAGAAGATACACCATTAGAATTGATAAAAACTATTATGCCTGATGTGCTTGTAAAAGGTGGCGACTATACCGTTGATCAAATAGTTGGTGCAAAAGAAGTGGTGGCTGCTGGTGGCCGGGTAATTATAAATCCAATTATTGAAGGGTTCTCTACCACAAATATTATGGAGCAAGCCAAAAACAGATAGGCCGCCTCCGCAAAAAACTTAATGCCACACTTTAGTATCGTTTATTAATTTTACTTGTCTCAGAAAAAATAATCGTATGGCACACCACGACAAAAGAAAAACGATTGCCCGTGATATTAGCTGGCTTTCTTTCAATGCAAGGGTTTTACAGGAAGCTGCAGACCCAACTGTACCCCTTCGGGAACGGATGAGGTTTCTCGGCATCTTTTCCAATAACATGGATGAATTTTTTCGGGTACGGGTAGCCACACTCAGAAGAATGATACAATTGGGCAGCAAAGCCAATATGCATCTTGAAAACAATCCGCAGCAAATTATTGATGAAATACAAATGACGGTGCTGAACCAGCAGGGAGAATTTAACCGGATATGGGAAGAAGTAATGATACAGTTAAAAGAACAAAAAATATTTATCCGGACAGAAAAAGAACTAAACACAGAACAACAAAATTTTGTCCGAAACTATTTTGAAGAAGAGGTAAGCTCTGATGTTATTCCCCTGATGATTGAAAACATCCAGGATTTCCCTGTACTCAGGGATAAATCTATTTATCTCGCTGTGGTGATGTGGAAAAAAGAAAGTGCATTAAAAAGAAAGTACGCATTGATTGAAATACCAAGCCGATCCCTCGGGCGGTTCACTATTTTACCTTCACAAAAAACCGATGAAAACCATATCATACTTTTAGAAGACGTAATACGGTTTAATCTGCCGGACATTTTTTCTTATTTCGGATACGACCAGTATCAATCACATATTTTTAAAGTAACAAGGGATGCGGAGATTGATATTGATGAGGATGTTTCTACCAACATAATTCAGAAAATTGAAAAGGGAATAAAAAACCGCCGCAAGGGAAAGCCAGTCCGCTTTGTTTATGATCGGGAAATGGATCCGGGCTTGCTTGAATACCTTGTAAGAAGGCTGAACCTTTCTAAAAGAGATAACCTGATACCGGGTGGCCGCATTCACAACTTCCGTCACTTCATGGATTTTCCAGAGCAGGTGTTTAAAGAAAAACGTAATCGTAAAAAACCATTTGATCATCCATTGCTCACCGTTCGGCGTGTTACAGATGTAATCCTGGAAAAAGATATAATGCTGCATTTCCCCTACCATTCATTTTTACCACTGATTGATTTAATACGGGAGGCAGCATTTGACCCGGACGTTACAACTATAAAAATTACCTGTTACAGGCTGGCGCAAAATTCAAAAATTATTAATGCCCTGATAAATGCTGTCCGCAACGGAAAAGAAGTGGTGGTGATGCTGGAACTGCGGGCACGGTTTGAGGAAGAGGCTAATATTGAATGGAAAAACAGGCTGGAAGAAGAAGGTGCCAAAGTATTGGTAGAAATACCAAACATGAAAGTGCATTCAAAAATTTGTGTAATTAAAAAAAGAACAAAGGATAACAATTTCCTCCTATACGGTTTTGTAAGCACCGGCAACCTGAATGAAAGAACATCCAGGGTATATGCGGACCACTGTCTGCTTACTTCCAATCAAAAAATAATGGCGGATGTAAATCGCATTTTCAGCTTTCTGGAACAGCCAAAAACCGGAATTAATTTTTTAAAGGATTGCCGGGTTATTATTCCCAGTCCAATGTTTGTTAAAAGGGAGATGATAAAATTGATAGACGAAGAAATAAAACAGGCAAGAAAAAAGAAACCGGCAGCCATCACCTTAAAAATGAATTCGCTTAGTGATGAAGAAATGATCCAGAAATTATATGACGCAGCAAAAGCTGGTGTACAAATGAAATTAATCATCCGGGGTGTTTTCTGTATGTTCTCAGAAAATAAAAAATATGAAAAACCGGTACGGGCCATCAGTATAGTAGATGAATACCTGGAGCATGCAAGGGTGTGGGTATTTCACAACAGGGGCAAAGAGAAAGTTTATATATCTTCGGCCGACTGGATGACAAGAAATTTAGAACACCGGGTAGAAGCCACTTGTCCTATCTGGCATGAAGAATTAAAACAAGAGCTAAAAGACATACTTGACATACAGTTGCAGGACAATGTGAAAGCGAGGTGGCTGGATAATGAACTGAGCAATGAGTATGTAAGAACAACAAAAAAGAAAATCCGATCGCAGGTAGAAACTTATAACTACCTGTTCAATAAAACAAAGAGCAACCGTGAGACTGGCAGCAATTGATATTGGTAGCAACGCAGCAAGATTATTAATAACAGATGTAATTGCCGGCCCGCAGGGCATCCCCGATTTTATTAAAACAGTTTTAGTCCGTGTGCCTTTGCGCCTGGGGTTTGATGTATTTGATAAAGGAGAAATTTCTTCCGGCAAAGTAGAAAAAATTATCAAAACGATTAAGTCCTATAAGCTATTGCTGGATGTGTATGAAGTAAAGCACCTGAAAGCATGTGCCACATCGGCCATGCGGGATGCCGTCAACGCAAAAGATATTATTAAGAAGGTAAAAGCAGAAACAGGCATCCAGATAGAAGTTATAAGCGGACAGGAAGAAGCTTCCTTTATTTATGAAAATCATATTGCCGAAAATATGACTACTGAAGAATCGTACTTGTATGTAGATGTTGGCGGTGGAAGTACTGATATTACTTTTTTTAGTGACGGCAAGCTTGTGTTTAAAGAGTCTTTCAATATTGGCACTATCCGTTTATTAAAAAACCAGGTAACAGAAGCCATTTGGGATGAAATGAAAGAGTTCATCAGGAATAAAACAAAAGGCTATCATCATGTAACCGCTATCGGATCCGGGGGAAATATCAATAAAATATTTTCTATTTCCAAACGAAAGGAAGGCAAGCCACTCACACTTGATTTACTAAGGGATTATTACAAAGAATTCAGTAACCTCACCCTTTCACAACGCATCAGCCTGCACAAGCTGCGGGAAGACAGGGCCGATGTAATAGTTCCTGCACTTCTTATTTATATTAATGTAATGCGATGGGCAGATGCGGAAGAAATTTTTGTGCCAAAAATCGGACTGGCCGACGGGCTCATTCACAATTTGTATGAAGAAGTAAGGCTAAAAGAAATTGAGATTTGATTTAACTATTTTTGATTTTAAATTATTGACATGCCAGTTAACAAAGAAATCAAAAAAGTAACCACCAACACTTTGCAGAAAATGAAAGCCGGTGGTGAAAAAATCACTATGCTGACGGCGTACGATTTCTCTTTTGCAAAAATTATTGACGGTGCAGGTATTGATGTGATCCTGGTTGGCGATTCAGCTTCTAACGTAATGGCCGGGCATGAGACAACGTTACCCATTACTTTAGACCAGATGATTTATCATGCATCCTCGGTTATACGGGGAGTGAACAGGTGTTTAGTAGTGGTTGATTTGCCATTTGGTTCTTATCAGTCTAATTCTGACATTGCTTTGGCTTCTGCCGTCCGCATAATGAAAGAAACAGGTGGACATTCCATAAAATTAGAAGGTGGTGAAGAAGTATTAGAGAGTATAAAGAAAATTGTTTCTGCAGGCATACCTGTAATGGGGCATCTTGGATTAACACCACAATCTATTTATAAATTCGGCACCTATACTGTCAGGGCTAAAGAAGAAGACGAAGCTAATAAGTTGAGAAAAGACGCAAAATTGTTAGAAGAAGCAGGTTGCTTTGCTATTGTACTGGAAAAAATTCCTGCTACGTTAGCAAAAGAAGTTTCTGAAAGCCTGACCATCCCCACAATTGGTATTGGTGCAGGTGGAGATTGCGACGGACAGGTATTAGTTATGCATGATATGCTCGGTATTAATACTGAGTTTAAACCCCGGTTTCTCCGGAAATATTTAGATATTGCTGAACAGGCTACTGTTGCCGTGCAACAATACATTAAAGACATTAAAAGCAACGATTTTCCGAATGATAGTGAACAGTATTAAACCTACTGCTATTCACTTCTATTCACTCTTAGTATTTCTTACCTTCGCAGCCTCAATTTAATGCTATATGAATTTTCTCAAAACTCTCAGGGTCGAATTAATTAATAAAGGCGTAAGCACCGGCACTCAATGGATAAACTCCTCCGGCGAAACAATTGACTCCATCTCCCCTGTTGATGGAAAAAAGATTGGTTCGGTAACGGCGGCAGACAAAGAAAGTTATGAAGCAGTTATTAAAAAAGCAGAAGAAGCTTTCAAAACATGGCGGCTGACGCCTGCACCCAAAAGAGGTGAAATTGTAAGACAGGTCGGTGATGCACTAAGAGAATATAAAGAGCCATTAGGCAAACTCGTTTCGTACGAAATGGGAAAAAGCTTGCAAGAAGGATATGGCGAAGTGCAGGAGATGATTGATATCTGTGATTTTGCAGTTGGCCTTTCAAGACAATTACACGGATTAACCATGCACAGCGAACGTCCGGGCCACAGAATGTATGAACAATATCATCCGTTAGGAATAGTGGGAGTTATTTCTGCTTTCAATTTTCCTGTAGCCGTATGGAGTTGGAATGCAATGCTGGCATGGGTATGTG
>JAYVKT010000236.1:0-2220 GCA_043768195.1 Chitinophagaceae bacterium
CCCAATGTGCCGCCTTTCAGAGATGGTGATTTTGGATACAGTATAGGCAGCGGTTGGAAAACAAATGTTTTGTACGCATCGTTCCTGCTGTCGTATGAGTGGCGGGAGAATTTATTTTTGGAATTAAATGCCGTCTATCGCAAACAAGATACTAAAACACCGCCCATCACTTCTTCTAACACCTCCGTTATTTCTTTTGGGGTGCGGTGGAATATGCATCGGAGAGAATTTGATTACTAATTACCCTTCCAGATGAATCGTAAACACAATCATCCTTGATTGTATTTTATCAAATACGTTGGAAAATTTAAGATTGGCATCCCGGGCATGTATATTGCGAAGGCCATTACTGATTTTGACTTCCGGCGAAAATATAAAACTGGGAAAGTAAAAATTGAAACCAATACCAAACTCAGGGCCAAAATCATATTTTTCAATCTTTACCAGCTCTTCCGCTTTTTTTGCACGGGCATTACTGGCCATATCAATATCTGCTTTTACACCAAGGAGTGTGTACACCCGGAAGTTGCCGATTCTATCACTCTGAAATTTTAACTGAAATGGAAAAGTAGCAATAATAGATTCTACTTTTTTGGTAACGTCTGTTTCACCATCAATATCCGGGTACTTAAGTTTGTAATGTATATTTCTTTCTACAAACATGAGCTGCGGATTAAAACGAAGCTGAAAGCGGTTGGACAAACGGGTGGTAACCTGGAAACCTAAGGTAATGCCACCCGAGTTGGTGGGCTCTGCCACATACACACTATCATGTTGCAAAAAAACAGGGTGCAGCTGTGTTTGAAAACGGGCCAGGTTGATGCCGAGGCTCATGCCAAAGTAATAGGGTTTACTGTCCTGATCGGTGCGGTTCATTTCTACCCGGCTAAACTGTGCATCGGCTGCCAGTGAAAGCAATAGTCCACCGCACAGCAACAACGAAACGGTTATCTTTTTCAAAGTGGCTTTTGTCCGGAGTAAATGCAACATATTCCTAAGCTTAGTGGTTTATATTCCGTATCGGAGTATACCACTTTTTTTAAAATGTCAGTAAATAAATGGCGATCAGGAAAAGCATTGGCCGATTCGTTTAAATATTGATAGGCCTCTTTATTTTGTTTAAACCATCGGGCCACTTGCGGTGCCACAATGCCCATGTACAGGTTATATAAACTTTTAACTGCTTTTTGCCGTGGTTTTGAAAACTCAAGTACTATCAAACGGCCGCCGGGTTTTAATACCCGAAACATTTCTGCCAGACCATTTTCAAGGTTTTCAAAGTTGCGGACTCCAAATGCCACCATCACGGCATCAAACGTATTTTCAGCGAAGTTTATTGTTTCTGAATCACCAACTTGTAACTGGATTTTATCCCCAAGTCCTTCTTTTTCAATCTTCTTAACACCCAATTCCAACATGCCTGCTGAAATATCAATGCCAGTAATTTTATCAGGCTTCAGCATTTTGAAGGCCAAGAGAGCCATATCGGCAGTGCCGGTAGCCACATCCAGAATATGGCGTGGCTTGTCTTTTTCCAGCATGCGGATGGCCTTTTTGCGCCAGCCAATATCAGTTCTTGCAGAGAGGAACCGGTTCATTTTATCATAGTTGCCGGCAATTTTATCGAACATATAGGCAACCTGTTCTTTTTTGCCTTTTTCAGAATCTTTGAAGGGGGTGATATGGTCGTGGGGTAATGGGTTTGACATGGGGTGCAAATGTAAAACAAGTTTGTAGTTCATAGTTTGTTGTTTAAAGTTTATGGTAATAAAGAAGATTGTTTCCGTTTATCTTGCAGGCCATGGAAATAGTATCAGCATCTTATATTATCAGCAGCCCCGGTTATAAGGATTGCCCTGCTGCGGATAAACCAGAGTATGCTTTTATAGGCCGTAGTAATGTGGGCAAGTCTTCGCTGATAAATATGCTGACTAATAAAAAAGGGCTGGCTAAAATATCTTCTACGCCGGGCAAAACGCAATTGCTCAATCACTTTGAAATTATATCTTCTGATAAAAAGAAATGGAACCTGGTGGATTTGCCGGGTTACGGATATGCCGCCACTGTTTCTCAAAAAGCGAGGAATAATTGGGGTAATATGATTGAATCTTACATCCGTAAACGGGAAAACCTCGTTTGTTTGTTTGTTTTAATAGATAGCCGGCATGAGCCGCAGGCTATTGACCTGGAGTTTATCAATCAACTGGGGGAGTGGGAAGT
>JAYVKT010000237.1:0-3572 GCA_043768195.1 Chitinophagaceae bacterium
ATCATGACCTAGCACAATCTTTCCATCAATTACAATACCGCTGCCAACACCGGTGCCGAGGGTAATGGTAATAAAATGTTTCATGCCTTTGGCACAGCCGTACCGCATTTCACCCATAGCGGCTGCATTAGCATCATTGGTAAGTCTTACAGGTAATCCAAATTTTTCTGACACCATACCGGCAAAGGGAATAATACCCCGCCATTTTAGGTTGGCAGCATACTCTATGTTGCCAGTATAATAATTACCATTGGGTGCACCAATGCCGATACCGGCACATTTTTTAGGGCCGCCAGCTTTTTCAATCAGCGGTATCAGTTTTTTATGCAGGTCGGTGATAAAGTCTTCCACAATATCATGTTCATTGGTAAACAACCGGTCTTGTGCCAGTATTTTGCCATGTTTGTCCACAATGCCAAACTTGGTGTTGGTGCCGCCAATATCAATACCTACTACAAATTCTGCCATATATTATTTTCAACTTTTAATAAATTAGTGTCCACCACCGCTTACTTCTGCATCATAATCTATTCCTTGTTTTCTCAAAATCCCTTTTACTATAAAAGCAAAAAAAGCAAGGTAAGCAAAGCACACGGCAGCCAGAATATATGATTGGTGTATGCCAATGATGTCGGCTAATTTTCCCTGTATTGGAGGAAGTATTCCACCTCCAAGAATCATCATTATAAGAAAAGCAGACCCCTGTGACTGATACTTGCCAAGCCCGGCAATTGACAAGCTGAAAATACATGGCCACATTATTGAACAACAAAGCCCGGCACTAAGAAATGCATAAATAGCAGTGGTGCCGGTTGTAAGCAAGCCAATAACCATAGCGGCAACACCCAGTAAACTAAATATCAGTAAGGTCTGCACTGGTTTGTCTTTGCTGAAATAAAATGCAGCAATCAGCACCAACACACAAATAACATAATAATATAGAGCTGATACATTATAATCAGAGAGGTAAATAATAAGTATCAGGATACCAAAAGCAAAAATGGGTACAATCAATTGCAGTAGTTGTTTGGTGCTTTTCTTTAAGTTAAAAACAGCAACAGCTCCTGTCCAGCGGCCAATCATCAAACTGCCCCAATACATCATTATATAAGGCGTGGCTTCAGATGCAGATAAAGAACCAAATTCATTTTGCTTTAATAATTCCCCAAGATTACTGCCAACAGCCACTTCTACACCAACATAAGTGAATATAGCAAGCATACCGAGAACTAACTGGGGATATTGCATGGCACCCCAACCCGTTGATTTTTTCCTGGCACTTAAGTTTGCAGCAAGCAGCCCAACTACAACTACAGCCAATGCACCCAGCAACCATCGTAATCGAAATATTTCCAGAGCCCTTTTATCAGCTTCGCTGGCGGCAGACATATCTTTCTGATAGCTACTGAACACAGGTACAAACATTACTATGAGCAGCCCTGTCATAATTAATAAGGTATATAAAGCCTTACTTGCCTTCTCTGTTTTTTCAAGAATAATTCCGGGAGGAACTTTTTTAGAAAAAAAGAATAAAGCTGCCGCACTGATAAATAATGCACCCACTCCAATATAAAGTATAATTACTTTGGATAAGCTAAGCGAAGCAATCTTCTCATCTGTAATAGCTGCAGTGGTACCAAATAAGGCCAGGGCTACTACCAGCGGACCGATAGAGGTACCAAAGGAATTTATAGCACCGCCTAATGTAACCCGGCTGGTACCTGTAGCAGGATCTCCAAGGGCAATAGTAAATGGCTGAGCAGCGGTTTGCTGCAATGAGAACCCCAATGCAACAATAAACAGCCCAATCAACATACCAGCAAAACTATTTCCATTAACAGCAAGAATCATGGCAGCAGCACCAGAAGCCGAAAAAAGCAAGCCATAGACAATACTTTTCTTATACCCCCATTTTCCCACCAGATCTTTTCCGCCAAAGGCTCCGTATGCAAATAAAATTAAAGCCCCGACATAATACGCTGTATAAAAAGCAAAATCAATTAACTGGCTCTGAAACTGATCCAGGTGGAAATAATTCTTACAGAAAGGAATAAAAACGCTGTTACCAGCGGCTATAAACCCCCAAAAGAAGAAAACAGTTACAAGAGTACTTAGTGCGCCGTAGTTGGTAGGTTGTTTGGGTTGGCTCATAACAATCGTTTATTTTTTTAGAAGTCTTGAAAATATAACAATTTTAATTACCCATGAAAAAACACTCGTTAGTCTTGTTAAGAACCTATTGTCAAAAGTTAATCAGAAATTCAATCATGGTTTAAAATAAACAACCTTTCGCTGACTTTTTTTTAGCAGGATAGCGTTACAATCAAAAAACCCCTTAATTTCAAAGTAATTCCGTCTCATCAATACTAATAAATGGAAATAGTTCATATAGCAGCAGAATGTTACCCGGTGGCAAAAGCAGGTGGGCTTGGGGATGTGGTAGGGGCATTGCCCAAATACCAGGCAGAGCTTGGCCATGTGGCCAAAGTGGTGATGCCTATGTATCGTACTAAATTTTTATACGATAATCATTGGGAACTGGTGCATGAAGGTGATCAGCATATCGGGCCGCATTATTTTCACTATAGTATTATCAAAGAAAAAACCAATAAGCTTGGTTTTGATCTGTACCTCGTTGACATAAACGGCTTACTTGACCGGGAAAAAATTTATGGGTACGATGATGATACCGAAAGGTTTCTTTCTTTTCAGGTAGCCGTATGCGATTGGTTGAACAAATGGGAACATATTCCTGACGTTGTTCACTGTCACGACCACCACACTGGGCTTATTCCTTTTATGGTAAAATATTGTTTGGAATTTCGGCAAAAATTAGCCGGAGTGCCAACTGTTTTTACTGTTCACAATGCACAGTACCAGGGATGGATTGGCTGGGATAAATATTATTACCTGCCATCATTCGATAGCTGGAAATGGGGCATGCTGGATTGGGATAAAACAATAAACCCAATGGCATCAGCCGTAAAATGTGCCTGGAAAGTAACAACCGTGAGCAACAGTTATCTTGATGAACTGAAAGATGCGGCCAATGGACTGGAAAACCTTTTTCAATACGAGCAAGGAAAAAGCTCAGGGGTACTCAATGGAATTGATACCGAAGTTTGGGATCCGCTAACAGATAGTATGATTGTAAAAAATTATGACAAAGAGTTAGTAGAAAAAGGAAAACGAAAGAATAAAAAAGAACTGGCTGGTCAGTTCGGGTTAGATCCTGACAAGCCACTTATCTCTTTTGTTGGCAGATTAGTGGGGGAGAAGGCGGCAGATTTATTGCCTGATGCCATCAGTCAATCCATTTATCAGCACCATGGCAATGCTAATTTTTTAGTATTAGGCTCTGGGGATCCTGCATTGGAAGATCGGTTAGACCAGATGAAGCACCAGTTCAATGGTTATTTTAATTCTTATATAGGCTATAGTGAGCCTTTGAGCCACCAGATATATGCCGGCTCCGATTTTTTATTAATGCCCAGCCGTGTAGAGCCTTGCGGTCTAAATCAGATGTATGCACTTCGTTACGGAACAGTTCCGATGGTAAGAAATATTGGCGG
>JAYVKT010000238.1:0-3157 GCA_043768195.1 Chitinophagaceae bacterium
CCATGACCAACTCGTCACCCTCGTCACTCAAATACTGGAAAGCAAAAAGCAGTTAGCGGCTGCGGTAACCGACAGCGATAAAAACTATTTACAAAACAAATGCAGTAGTATAGACCGGCAGATAGATAAACTGGTGTATGAGTTGTATGAGTTAACGGAGGAGGAGATAAAGATTGTAGAAGGCTGAGTGAAATAGCGGGTTGGTAAAAAGCTAGTATCATTATAAATTCAACAAACAAGATGAGCAGAACTTTTAAAGCCATTACTAAAAAAAAAATTGACTGGGAGCTATTGCTTCAGGCAGTTTGCAAATACCGGGATGATGTGCAATGTGTTGACAAAAATCCTGTCTATTATTTCTATAACAATAACTTTTCTGCAAGGGGTGTGGATGTAACCGAAGAAGAAGATGGATTTGAAATAAGAACCACCACTTGTAGCAACGCTGCAGATTATTTACTCGCCAATAATATTGCTTCTTCTATAAAAGAAACGACTGATGCTGTTTTTATTGATGAAGGTGGCCGGGAACTCTTTATCGGGTCACTGTTTAGTGACAAAGCCATTGCTGACCATACTTGCGGAGATATTGAAGTATTAAAATCCCTGTTGGCACATAAAGAGGATATTACCTTGTATGGGCCTAACAGACCCTTCCATATTCAACAGGAATTTACCAAGAGGATAAATGCACTGACAGGAGATAAATATGCCATTGCATATAAATTCAGCCAGATGATATTGCGGTGTCAATATCCCCCTGATGAATTTGCAACCGGTGAGGGTTTCATGAGGGTAGGAGGTGAGGAAACGGACAATTATCTGATACAGGGATTTTTTAATACTCAGAATATGGTTTTAGAAAATGTAAGAGCTATAATCGTTGGATTTATTGAGGACAAGCCCCTGTTAATTGAACCCGGGCAACTAGTACAGCATTTACCTGAAAGTTGGGAATTATTAGATGAATTTACCATAGCCGCTAGGGTACTATCTGCTTCTTACTGGGAGAAATGGCAGCAAAGTATGATTCAGTTTAGTACAACACTTAAATAAAGGCGGCTATTAAAAGAGTTTGAAAGCAGCGATGGTAGCAGATAGATGAGTTGAAAAAAAATTATTGGATAAAGAACTTGAAAGTGACGAGGAAGAATAAAAGAAAACGAATATGGCAAAGGCAGTAAAAAAGAAAGTAGTACTACACACTGAAGCAAACCTGCTAAAAGAGCTGGCTCAATTAATAGAGCAAAGCCAGCAACAGGTGGTGGCACAGGCCAATAGTACCCTTACCTTATTGTTCTGGCAGGTAGGCAAACGCATCAACGAAGACATACTCCAAAACAAACGGGCAGATTATGGAAAACGAATTGTGTCGACACTGTCGGCACAATTGAGGACAAAATATGGTAGAAATTTTGAGTTAGGCAACTTGCGTAGAATGATGCAGTTTGCTGAACAATTTCCCGATTTACAAATTGTCGCGACACTGTCGCGACAATTGAGTTGGTCACACTTTAGAGAATTAATACCTCTGAAAAGTCAAGAAGCAAAACTGTTCTATGCAAAAGCTTCAGCCACACAAGCATTGGGTATTAGAGAACTACGCAAACAAATAAGCACCAAAACCTTTGAACGAAGCAGCATAGCCAATTTGCAAAATACCGGCAATCATCCTGCTATTCACAATACATTTAAAGACCCCTACTTTCTGGATTTTCTGGGCTTGCAAAACACTTATTTAGAAAAGGATTTGGAAGCCGCTATTTTACGGGAATTAGAAGCCTTTATTCTGGAATTGGGCAAGGGCTTTGCTTTTGTAGAACGGCAAAAACGGATGATAATAGACGGCGAGGATTTTCATCTGGACCTGCTGTTTTATCACCGCAATTTAAAACGCCTGGTAGCTGTAGAATTGAAATTGGGAAAGTTTGAAGCAAAGCACAAAGGGCAGATGGAGCTGTATTTAAAATGGCTGAACCGCTATGAAAAGCAGGAGGGTGAACTACCACCTGTCGGTTTAATACTCTGTGCCGAAAGCAGCCGGGAACAGGTGGAACTTTTAGAAATGCACAAAGACGGAATAATGGTAGCTGAATACTGGACAGAGTTGCCACCCAAAAAGGAATTGGAACAAAAAATTCACAGCATATTGATAGAAGCAAGAGAGAGGATAGAAAGAAAAAATCTATTAGAATGATAGCCACCCCGCTGGGAAATATTGAATTATTAAAGCTGCACAAAACATCCTTCTTATGCAGTCGCAAAGTACCTGCCAGCATAGTGCTAAAATGTTATGACTGGGCAATTGAAAAACGAGAAGCTGGCAACTGTGTAATCGGCGGCTTCCATAGCCAGTTAGAAAAAGATGTATTGCATTATCTCTTAAAAGGAAAGCAGCCTGTCATCATTGCATTGGCAAGAGGATTAAAGCAAAAGCTAGAACCGGCATTCCAAAAGCCTTTTGATGAAGGACGTTTATTGATTGTTACACCATTTGGCAAAGAGGTTAAAAGAGTAACAGAAGAAACAGCGGCGGTCAGAAATAAAATGATGATTGATATGGCTGATGAAATAGTAGCAGGATTTGCAAGCGAGGGAGGTGCGATAAGTAAAATACTTCAAGCCCGTTCAGTAAATAAAAGAATTAGTACTATTTGAAAATGGGGAAGGAAGTTTTTTCAATATAAAGATTTAAAACCCTAACTCCTCCGCCGGATCCCAAAATAATTCTTTAAAATCAACCACCTGATCATCTTTTACTTTAATGCCTTCTTTCTTCAATAACTTTTCCATAAGGCCGGGTGGGGAGAAATGATGTTTGCCGGATAGAATACCGAGTCGGTTTACTACACGATGTGCAGGTACTTTTGGTTTTACGCTGCCGGCACCATTCATAGCCCAGCCCACCATCCTTGCACTTGACTTTGTTCCAAGATAGTTGGCAATGGCACCATAGGAGCTAACCCGCCCCTTGGGAATATGTCTTGCTACTTCCCAAACATTTTCAAAAAAAGAAGGCTCTTCTTTATTGACAACAGGTACTTTTTGATTTTTTATTTTACGCATAAACGATGTCAGGCGATGCCGCTTTGTTTAAGTATATTACGAGAAGGTTCAGAACCCAAGATATACTATATGAAGAAATTTCAGTTAGCCA
>JAYVKT010000239.1:0-2513 GCA_043768195.1 Chitinophagaceae bacterium
GGATTATTTCTCCGCTGCTCTAATCTACTGCAACCACCTCATCAAAAATTTATCATACACAGCATAATATGGCTCTTTAATGCTGCTGTTATAATACACCATTTCTTTTGTCAATAAAGCATCGAGCCCACGGGTAACCAAGGAAGAGGTGCCTAACTGATATTTTTTAATAAATTCCCCTGAATGAGGTTTTGTTACTCTTGTTTCTTTAGCAATTGCGGTAAGCAGTTGCCATTGTGCTGTTGTCAGCAATGTCCTGTACTGATAAAAAACGTTTTCGTTTATCTGCAGAATATCTCCGCATATTTTAACTACCTCCTCTTTTTTTATCGCTTTTATCCCCGAAGCATAAATCTGGTTACACAGCATTTGTGTGTAATAAGTATGCCGCTCTGTAAATGAAAGGATATGCTCAACAGCCTCCTTATCAATAGACCTTTTATTTTGTTTAAATAACTTTACAATGAAAGCTGCATATTCCTTTTCTTCAATAAAATCCAGGGATAAATTCAGGCAGCTTCCATAAAATGGCCGTTTGGCATTGTTAAACATTTCTGCCATTATACGGTGGTTGCTTCCACAAAAAATAAAACAACAACTCTTTAATGTCTGAATTATCGTTCTGAGAATTGCTTCAGTATTTTTTTCCGGGTAAGTAGTTATTTGCTGAAACTCATCAATAGCTATTACGACATTTATTTTTTGACTGTCTAAGAAAAATAATATTTGCTGTATTGATTTTTCATAGTCTTTGGGCTGAGCCAGGTCTAATGTAACCTGCGGACTGCCGTTGTATTCATCAAAACTAAAGACAGGCCGTAGTGATTTTAAGAAAGAAAAAAAACGTTGCCCTATGCCTTTCTTATCAGGAAACCGGGCATATACAGCAGTTGCCAACTGGTTAGTAAATTCTTTGAGTGAAGTGGTAGAGAAAATATCAATATAAATGCAAACAGTTTTTTTAGAAGCGGCCAACTGATGAAAAGTATGTTGAACCAGCCCCGTTTTTCCCAACCGCCGCAACGCAAACAGGGTAAGGTTGTTCTTGTTTTTTATAGCTGATAGAAGCTGTTTCGTTTCTTTTTCCCTGTCGCAAAACCAGGCAGGGCCATAGTAAGCAGAAATTACAAAAGGATTGACAGGTGTCCTCATGTTTCAAAGATAATAAAGATCACACAAAATGTGTGACACAAAATGTGTGATACATTTTGTGTAAAAATCAGTGGCTATCCTTTGCCTTCCTGGCCGCTATTCGGCCTTTGCTGATTTCTATTCGGATTGTTCGGCCTTTGTTGATTTCTGTTGGGATTATTTGGCCGCTGTTGATTACCACCACCTTGTTGATTCCTATTTGGATTATTAGGTCGTTGCTGATTGCCGCCTTGTTGGTTTCGTTGCTGGTTACCACCTTGCTGTCCACCACCTTGGTTTCGTTGCTGAGGCCGTTGCCCTCTCTGCTGATTTCCGGATTGATTCTGCCTCCGTTTTTGTTCAGCCGCTTTATCTAAGCTTTTTAAACTTATTTGTCCTACCAATTCTACAAATTCCGGTTCTTCTTCTTTCGGTTTAGAAGAAGTTACTTCTACGGCACCAAGTTCATCAGGAATAATTCCCTGCAGGTTTTGTGCTTTTATTTTTTTTACTGTTTCAATAGGCACAGGGTAGTGCTTGGTACTGTCGGGCAGGGTGTACCACATCAGATTTTTAAAAATATCTTTTTTAATAAGGAAGGCATTGCCCTTTGCCACTTGTATCACATCACAATTGTCAGGAAAATGTTGCAGTGCGTCTAAGTAAGTGTCCAATTCATAATTCAGACAGCATTTTAAACGGCCACATTGTCCGCTTAGTTTTGTCTGGTTAATAGACAGATTCTGATAACGGGCTGCCATCGTATTAACCGATTTAAAATCGGTAAGCCAGGTACTGCAACAAAGTTCCCGGCCGCAACTGCCAATACCACCTACTTTACCAGCCTCTTGCCTTGCACCAATCTGGCGCATTTCCACCTTCACTTTAAACTCAGAAGCATAAACTTTAATCAGCTCTCTAAAATCTACCCGGCCATCAGCTATATAAAAGAAAGTTGCTTTACGTCCGTCGGCCTGCATTTCCACCTGGCTAATCTTCATGTCCAGTTTCAATTGCCTTGCTATAGCCCGGCTGCGAATTACTGCTTCCGGCTCCCTTGCTTTATTTTGTTTCCAGATGTCAATGTCACGGTCGGTAGCTGATCGCAACACTTTTTTCATTTCCGGGTTATCTTCTTTTACATTTCTCTTTTTCATTTGCAGGCGAACAATCTCACCCGTCAGCGATACTTCACCCACATCAAAACCACTAATTCCTTCCACGGCTATTAAGTCACCTTTTTCAAAAAGTTGCAAATTGGGGTTGCGATAAAAATCTTTCCGGGTTCCCTGGCTAAAACTTACTTCCATCACCTTACAGGCACTGGCAATATCCGACATTGGCAGGTTTCGCAGCCAGTCATGGGTGTTCATGCGGTTACA
>JAYVKT010000240.1:0-2263 GCA_043768195.1 Chitinophagaceae bacterium
GTACAGAAAAATCTAACACCGGCCCCTGCACTGTTGTAGTGGCAGGCAAATATAAAGTGTCACTGCAGGTATTAGTACCGGGTCCGTTTATTACTACAAAGTCATTAAATACTCCATGCACTGTTGGTACGAAAGCTAGCGTCGGGGTAGTGCCGGTATTTACCACCATACCGTCAACATGAAATTCATAAACATAATTACTTGCAGTGGGATAGGTATTTAATACCGTGTATTGGATAAGGCTATCCTTACAAACTTTCGGCTTTGAGCTTGTAAAAGACGGGGTAGCCGTAAATTGATTGGTAGTCAGACTATCACTGCACCCTGTTATTGCATCGAATATATAAAGCTGTGTAGTAAATGATCCGTTTGCTGGAAAAGTGTGTGAGACGTTGTAGTTGACAAAATCTGGTGTGGCGGGGATGTCAGAAAAACTCCAGCGGAAAGAACTTACATTTCCAACAGAAAGATTATTATAGGTAAATGTATTTTTAGCACTGCATTGATTTGTAAATGTGTAATCTGCAATTACCCCTTCTATCAGAATGTTTATAGAAGCAGGTGTGCCTGCACAACCGTTAAAATACGGGGTCATTATAACTACCATATTACCCAGCACCTGGTACTTATGGCTGATGGTTGTGGTGGGAGTAACAACAGTGTTGCCATCACCAAAATCCCAGGAGTATGAGTTGGCATTAATGGCAGTTCCGTTAAACTGTATTGTTTCGCTGGCACAATAAGTGCTTCTGCCGTCAGCGGTGGCAGCAGAGGTGTTGAATGGAGGTGTACCAAATGCAAATGTTGGAAATGTATATTGGTTGGTACACCCCTGTGCAGTTGTTATCGTAACACTGGCTGTTGTAATTGGTGTTACAATATTATAAATATGTGTAGTGTTGTTTACTGCTGTGCTGGCGGTTGGAGAAGCATCGCCAAAATCCCATAAAAAATTTGCTGTAGCATCGCCAGTGGGCAAAGTTGCAGAAGCAGTAAGTGTAGAATTTACAGGAATACAACCCTGATTGGGTGTAACAGAAGCATTAATAATCGGAAACCGGGTAACCTGAACACTCGTAGAAGCAGTTGCAGAACACCCCGCTACCGTAATTCCCCTGACCACAACAGTGAAACTATTATAACTACTATAAAAATGAGTTACTGAATTGCCGCCGGTAACCTGTATCGGCGAACCATCTCCAAAATCCCATTCATAAGTTGAAATAAAAGCACTTCCCGGAGCTGTGAAGGTAATATTGCCCGGCTGGCAAATGTAATTTCTGTCAGCATTTATAGAAATTGTTGGCGTAGGGTTTATTACAACTGACTTAGTTATTGAGATGGCTGTAGAAGCATAAAAAGCTGTCAAAGTAACATTATAAGTACCCGGAAGTGCATAGTTAATTGTTTCAATAGAAGAAGAGCCTACCTGGCCATTTCCAAACCTCCAGATAAACCCGGTAGGGCTACCCGTGCAATTTTGTGTAAAAGTAACTGCTTGTGGATGGCAAAACAGGCCGTTTGGTGTTGAAAAATTAAAGTCAACGCTTTGAGAATGAGCAGTTGAGAAAAGAGTAAATAAAAATCCGGATATGAATATTTTAAAGCAATTCATTAAAAGGCGGATTGGTTTTTTAGGAATTAAACAGTGGTTTATAGCTTTCGAAGGGTAATTTTAAAACGAAAATATTTCAAATTTAGTGCCGGATAATGATTTTATAGCTTTATTTTCTACTGAATATCAGACATTTATTATGTTAGATGGTTTAAAATAACCAGAAGATAATAACAGAGAATAATTTAAACTTAAGTAGTGAACTTAGCTGCTTAAAAATTAGTCCCCCCAACACTTCCTATTTGTCTCCTGTTAAAAAACATTAAAATGTTATTTCACATTCTTGTCATACGAAAATAGTCGTATATTCGGCCAATAAATTTACATGCTATGCCGGCTCCCAAAATGATAAAACCTACCGAGAGTGAACTGGAAATACTTCAAATTCTCTGGAGAAAAGGACTTGCCACAGTTCGGGAAGTGCATGAAGAACTATCCCTTACCAAAGAAGCAGGCTACACTACCACCCTTAAGTTGATGCAGATTATGAATGAAAAAGGGATTGTGAAGAGAGATGATTCAATGAGGACCCATGTGTACCAGGCAGCAGTAAACAAAGAAAAAACGCAAAAACATCTGTTGAGTAAAATAATTGACAACTTGTTTGGTGGCTCCCCTACCCAATTAGTCATTCAGGCATTGGGCGAT
>JAYVKT010000241.1:0-3981 GCA_043768195.1 Chitinophagaceae bacterium
AAAGTTCTGATGGCAAGTATATCAAAGTATTTTCCAAAAATCGGGGCTGCGTCTTTTACATGTTCCACTGTTGTACCACTCATGATGGCTTCTTCTTCAAATTCCAGCATCCAGCCTTCGTTGCCTACATTAAAAATGATAGCTTCCATTCCCAGGTTCTGGGCGGCTATTTGTGTACTCAATCTTGTCCGCATACTTGGATTTAGAAATAAGCAACCGATACGCTTATTAGTGCCGAGTGCCTTTTCAGCAAAAGGGTTGGCTTTATAGGCCAATGCTTTTTGCACCAGTGCATCTATATTATTTACATCATGAACAGAAATGAAATGTTTCAAGTTGTTTATTTTTATTTTGTTACTAACTGTAGTTTTTCATGGCATCTTTGTTGCGTCGCACTTTTCATCGTTCTGTTCTTTGGGCAGCAAACCCACCCCGGTTTACTAAAGCTATTTGTTTTCCTCAATTCGCCCCGCCCAGGCGGGGAAGTTTCCTAAAGCAAGAATTTCTCTGCTTCAGTTATTACAAAAGTCCTAGTAATTCAATTGGTTGTCTGAGCTAAGTATCCCTTTTTCTGCGAAGCAGAAAAAAATCTGTGTTCATCAGTCTAACCCGTGTCATCCGTGTGCTTGTATTAAATAACAGTTGAAACCTGCTCTATCTCTTCTTTTATTGAATCAATGAACTGTTCAGCATCTCTTTTCTTCAATCCTAATGACGGAAGTAAACGGATTACACTAGGTTTTGATTCGCCAGTAAATATCTTCTGTTTCCAAAGTAAATTTTTCTTCAGGTCTTTTAACTCATCTGGTACATCAAAACCAATCATTAACCCTCTGCCCCTTACATTTTTTAGTTGAGGAATTGATTCCAGTTCATCCCGTAAATATTTACCTACCATTACTGCATTACCCATCAACTTTTCTTCTTCTATTATTTCCAGCACCGCTAACGCAGCAGCACAAGCAAGATGGTTTCCTCCGAAAGTAGTTCCCAGCTGAAAATGCTTCGCTTTGATTTTTGGAGAAACAATAATACCGGCTACCGGAAATCCATTTCCCATTCCCTTTGCCATGGTATAAATGTCTGCATCCACACCTGCAAAATCATGGCTGAAAAATTTACCAGTTCTGCCGTACCCACATTGCACACTATCGGCAATATATAGAGCACCATATTCATCGCATAGTGACCGGATCTTTTTCAGGAAAGATACATCCGCAACATTGATACCACCCACACCTTGTATGCCTTCAATTATAACGGAGGATATTTCTTTACCATTCTTCTTAAAACATTCTTCTAAAGCCTCTTCATCATTGAAGGGAAGAAAAATTATATTATCTGTTTCATTAACAGGAGCTACGATATTTTTATTATCAGTTGCTGCAACAGCCAAAGAAGTTCTGCCATGAAAGGATTTACTGAACGCAACGATCTTCTTTCTGCCATTTACAAAACTTGCCAGTTTAAATGCATTTTCATTTGCTTCGGCTCCGCTATTGCAAAGGAATAACTGGTAATCTGTTTTGCCCGAAACCTTTCCCAACTTTTCTGCCAGTTGCTGCTGCAATGGAATTTTTATAGAGTTGGAATAGAATGCGATCTGGTGCAATTGCTCTTCAATTCTTTTTACCCAATGCGGATGTGTATGACCAATACTTATTACTGCATGGCCACCATACAGATCAAGGTATTGTTCTCCTTTATCATCCCACACATAAGAGCCTTTGGCTTTTATAATGGTGATTTCGTTAATTGGGTAAACGTCGAATAAATTCATAAGCCCCTGTCTCCGCCAACTGGCGGAGAATTTTAAAGTTATTAAATGAATGTTGCCTTGCTCTCCGCCAACTGGCGGAGATGGGGGCTAAAAATAGTTTGCTTTTAATTTTAATCCTAAAGTCTCTTCTAATCCAAACATTAAATTCATATTCTGTACGGCTTGCCCACTGGCACCTTTTAATAAATTATCAGTGGCAGAATGTACCACTAGTTTGTTTCCTGCTTTTTCTAATTGTATAACAGCTTTATTTGTATTGACTATTTGTTTTAAAAAAATTGACTCCTTGCTTACATGAGTAAAAGGATGTACGGCATAAAATTTTATATATAATGCATTCAACTCTTCAAGACTTAAATCACAATTCATGGCAGAGCTTACGAAAATACCTCTTGTAAAATCACCCCTCCAGGGAACAAAACTTAAATCAATGCCCCCATCCCCTAAAGGGGAGCCAGATTGTAATTGCATAAGCGATTCTCCAATTTCTCCAAGATGCTGATGAGTTAATGTTTTATAAGCTTGTATATTATTTGCTCTCCAGCTAAAATGTGAGGTGGTTGATAATGATTGCCCCGCACCAGTAGAACCAGTGATACCGGTTGTATAAACATCTTTCAATAAACCAGCTTTTGCCAACGGCAATAAGCCTAATTGTATAGCTGTAGCAAAACAACCGGGGTTGGCAATGTTATTTGCTGTTTTTATTTTATCTCTGTTCAATTCAGGGAGACCATAGACAAATTGTCTGGTACCGATTGATGATTGAGCTTCGAGACGAAAGTCATTAGCTAGGTCAATGACTTTTATATTACCTGCAATCTTGTTTTCTGTGAGAAATTTTTTCGA
The DNA here is from genome assembly GCA_043768195.1 of Chitinophagaceae bacterium. Lineage (GTDB taxonomy): Bacteria > Bacteroidota > Bacteroidia > Chitinophagales > Chitinophagaceae > JJ008. The sequence goes on from JAYVKT010000241.1 coordinate 2,630, forward strand.
TTCACCATGACCAAGACAAAGAAACAACACATCAATGCCCCCATCCCCTAAAGGGGAGAGGTTGTCGCTGAATTTTAATTCCGTTTCACCAATCAAATCCTGGTGAACAGTATGAATCGGTTTGCCTGCATTGCTGCGGCTATGTATAAAAGACAATTCAACACTTTGATGATGCAATAATATTCTAATTAATTCACCACCAGTATATCCTGCGCTACCAATTATGCCTGCTTTTATTTTCATGTTTCTTTTTTAATTCCCCTTTAGGGGATAGGGGCTAATTTTCACCATTCGCATCTGTTTTTACCAAATGATAAATGGATGTCTGGTTGCCAAATATTTTGCTGAATCCTCTTACATCGTCACCCGTAAAACCAGTATTCATTTCACCATACTTACCAAACTTGCTGTTCATCAAATCATATTTGGATTCAATACCAATTATTTGAAACCGATAAGGGTATAATTGTACAAACACATCACCCGTTACATTCCGCTGGCTGCTTTCAAGATACGTTTCAATATCTCTCATTACCGGATCCAATATCTGGCCTTCATGTAACCAGTTGCCATAAAATTGTGCCAGTTGGTCTTTCCATTGCAGTTGCCATTTGCTCAATACATGTTTTTCTAAAGCATGGTGAGCTTTGAGTATTACCATTGGTGCGGCCGCTTCAAAACCAACTCTTCCTTTTATGCCAATAATGGTATCACCAACATGTATATCCCGACCAATTCCATAAGGACCGGCAATGGTTTGTAAATATTGTATAGCTTCTGAGGGGTGTCCGAATTTTTTTTCGTTCACTTTTTTTAATTCACCTTCTTCAAAATGTAACTTTACTTCTTCGCTGCCAGTTTTTGTAACCTGCGTTGGCCATGCCTCTTCCGGCAACATACCTTTTGAAGACAAAGTTTCCTTACCCCCCACACTGGTTCCCCACAATCCTTTATTAATAGAGTACATGGATTTTTCAAAATTCATATCCACCTCTTTTGCTTTCAGGTAGGCAATCTCTTCTTCACGGCTCAGTTTCATATCTCTGATAGGAGTAATAATTTCCACACCGGGAATCATGATGTGAAAAATCATATCAAAACGTACCTGATCGTTACCGGCACCGGTGCTGCCATGTGCAACAGCATCAGCATTTAGTTCTTTGGCATGTTCTGCAATATGTAATGCCTGACTTAATCTTTCCGCAGAAACAGAAAGCGGATAGGTATTATTCTTCAGCACATTTCCAAAAATTAAATACTTAATAATGCTGTCGTAATAATTTTTTACTGCATTCACCGCCTTGTGCGACTTTACTCCCAACTTATATGCATGGGTTTCTATTTGTTTCAAT
>JAYVKT010000242.1:0-3319 GCA_043768195.1 Chitinophagaceae bacterium
AACAGTTTTGGTGTAGGCGAATTTGATGATATAAAATTACTGGTTGATTGGGCCAAAGCCACCGGCTTAAAGTTGATACAATTACTTCCGATTAATAACACAATGTCCAACTTTGACTGGACGGACTCATATCCTTATTCAGCCATCTCTGCTTTTGCATTACATCCCTTATACATAAACCTGCCTAAAGTAGCCGGCAAAGAATATGCAAGCCAGCTAAATTCATTAAAAACAAAACAAAAGCAACTGAACGAACGAACTGAAGTGGACTATGAAGAAGTGATAAAATACAAATTTTCTGTATTAAAAGAGCTTTACGATATAATGGGCGCCGATTGCTTTGAATCAGCCGGTTATAAACAATTTTTCAAACACAACAAGCATTGGCTGGAGCCATTTGCGGCTTTTTGTTATTTCAGGGATAAGTATGGTACTTCCAACTTTGACGAATGGAAAACAAACGGCCTGTATAATAAGGCTGAAATTGATAAATTATGTTCGCCTAAATCATCTGCCTACAAACAAATTTGCTTCTACTATTTTAATCAGTATCATTTACACCTGCAACTAAAAGAAGCAGTAGATTATGCCCACAAGAAAGGGATTGTTTTAAAAGGTGATATTCCCATCGGTATTTCCAGAAACAGTTGCGATGCCTGGGTAGCACCTGAAATGTATAATATGTGCTGGCAGGCCGGTGCCCCGCCCGACGATTTTACTGCTGTTGGACAGAACTGGGGTTTCCCCACTTACAACTGGAAGAAAATGGAGGAGAACGGTTTTGCCTGGTGGAAACAGCGTTTTGAGCAGATGAGCAATTATTTCGATGCCTTCCGTATTGATCACATTCTTGGTTTCTTCCGCATCTGGAGTATTCCTGCCGATGCGGTGCAGGGAATAATGGGGCGATTTGTTCCTTGCCTGCCGGTTCACATTAATGAGTTTGGTGAAAATGGTATCTGGTTTGATTACCAACGCTATTGCCGGCCGTTTATAACTGACGAGGTGCTTCAGGAAATCTTTGGCGGACTTTCAGAGAAAGTGAAAACCAAATTCCTTATTGCCAATGAATTTGGTGGCTATGATTTGGAGATGGAATACGAAACACAAAAACAGGTAGAAGAATATTTTGCCTCCACAGAAGATGAGGATGGAGAAAACGAACAATTAAAACTTGGCTTGTTTGATTTGATATCCAATGTTATTTTCTTTGAAGAAAAAGATTCACAAGGCGAAGAATTTCATTTTCGTATTTCGATGGAGAAAACATCTTCATACAGAAATTTGATTCCGCATGTGCAGGAAAAGCTTAAAACCCTTTACGTTAATTATTTTTACCGCCGTCAGGATGATTTTTGGTTTAAGGAAGCCATGCACAAACTTCCAAAACTAAAGGCCTCTACGAATATGCTTGTATGTGGCGAAGACCTCGGCATGGTGCCGCATTGTGTGCCAGATGTAATGAATCAGCTTGGTATTCTTAGCCTTGAAATTCAACGGATGCCTAAAGACCCCAAAAAAGAATTTTTTCATCCGAACGATGCGCCTTATATGTCAGTTATAACCCCTTCTACACATGACATGAGTACAATCAGGGCATGGTGGGAAGAAAACAGGGTGAAGACACAGCATTTTTATAATCATGTGCTGGGGCAATGGGGCGATGCTCCGCAGTATTGCGAACCATGGGTTAACAGGGCTGTTGTACTACAACATTTATATTCACCAGCCATGTGGAGTATTTTTCAATTGCAGGATATATTAGGCATGAGTGAAACGCTTCGCAGGGAAAATCCGCAGGAAGAAAGAATAAACAATCCTGCCAATCCAAAAAATTACTGGCAGTACAGGATGCACATAACATTGGAAGACCTTATTAAAGAAAAAGAATTTAATAAAGAACTGAGTGGCTATGTGACGCATAGTGGCAGAGGCTAATAAAATGAGAAATAAGGAATGTAAAATGCGGAATTAGAAAGTTGCCCGTTGCTGGCAAACTTCCTCATTTTTTATTTCTAACTTTTTATTTCTAATTTCCATCTAATGAAAGTTCAATACTGGCCTTACAATCTAAAATTCCGTCACCCATTCACCATTTCCAAAGGAACAAAGACACATCAACCAACATTGATTGTTGAGCTTGACCATTTCGGCATCAAAGGTTATGGTGAAGCCCCGGCTATCGCTTACTACAATATTCCGGTGGAAAAAATGATTGAAGACCTGGAAGCAAAGAAACCCTTTATTGAAAAATTTGCCTTCACCGATCCGGAACGATACTGGCATTATCTGCATCACCTGCTTCCGCAAAATCCGTTTTTGGTTTGTGCATTAGACATTGCTGCCTGGGATATTTATGGAAAAATGAAAAAGAAAAAATTGTATGATCTGTGGGGAGGTGATATTTCCAACAACCCCATTTGCGATTATACCATTGGTATTGACAATATTGAAAAAATGGTGGCCAAAATGAAAGAAAAACACTGGCCGATCTATAAAATTAAAGTAGGCACAGCAGATGATATTACAATTGTAAAAGCACTCCGGGAAAATACCACCGCAACGCTGCGGGTAGATGCTAATGCTGCCTGGGATGTTGAAACGGCAATGAAACTAATACCACAATTAAAAGAATTGGGAGTGGAGTTAGTAGAACAACCATTAGCCAAAGATGACTGGGATGGGATGAAAATTTTGTTTGAAAAATCTGAACTGCCACTGTATGCTGATGAATCTTGTGTTTTTGAAAAAGATGTGGAAAAATGCCAGCAACACTTTCATGGCATAAATATTAAACTTACAAAATGCAGCGGCATTACACCTGCCCGCAGAATGATCGACAAAGCAAAAGAACTGAATTTAAAAGTGATGATTGGCTGTATGAATGAATCCACCGTTGGCTCAGCAGCTATTGCACATCTGCTTCCTTTTATTGACCATGTGGATATGGACGGTCCGTTGCTATTGGAAGAAGACTTGGCGACCGGCATTGGATATGACTTTGGAAGAATCAGTTATTCGGATGCGCCGGGATTGGGGATTAGTTACACCGGTTTGTATCAGAAATCCTGCTAAGCAGGAAACATGCTAAAATTTATTTCTGTTTCTTTCGGGTTGTCTTACTGTTTGTATTCTTCTTTTGTAGCTACTCTTTTGCCCCACACTGGCTGCATTATACCAAAGTGAAATAGTAAATAGTCTGATGTATTCTTTGCGCCGCCTTTTCTTTGCGTCCTTTGCGTGAAATGTATTGGCCTGTTTAATAAATCATATTGGTATTAGTTGTAATTTTTACTACTCCTGAATAGGAAAACCACTT
>JAYVKT010000243.1:0-3067 GCA_043768195.1 Chitinophagaceae bacterium
AAGATCATCATCATACGCCAATTGAAAATAACTGCCAAAGCCCAGTTTCAGAGCTTTTTCGAGGCTTTCCAGCGAAGTTTGTTTATCCTGCTTCAATGCATTATAGCAGGCATGATGATACCAGGTGAGCATATCATATTCTTTAAAGTTCAGGAGCTGAACAAAAATTAAATTAATATCCTCCGTATTGTTTATCAGTCTCGGGGTTCGGAAATAGGCATAAATCATAGATAATAACGATGCATACTTCATGTTGAACGTATGTGACTTCCGGCTGAATACTTTCAGCAAATTTTCATTGGCCGATGTGTAGGTTTTACCAAAATACAACTGAAGGTTTGTTACAAAACCTTCCAGGGTGGCCGTGGATTCTTGCCAGCAGGTATACAGGTGGTTCATAGCTTCCCTGATACTATCTTCTTTCAATTCAATAGTACCCAAATTAAAATTGGCGAATGGGTAGGTGCTGTCACGGGCAAGCACCATCCGGAAGTATTTTTTAGCAGAATCAAACTGGTTATTTACAAAATAAATATGCCCAATATTATTTTCACATACAAGGGCATACACATCACTTTGTTTTTTGCATTGGTTGTAGTGATATACTGCGCTATCAAGAATGTTTTGTTTTGAATAAAATATCCCTTTTGCAAAATGCCCGGCAGCTTTGTTGCTACCGGTAACTAACATACCGCTGCTGATGACTGCCGACTTTTCAGGCTTATTATTATTTTCATAAATATCACACAGTTGAAATTTGATATTCAGGTTTTCTGGTTCAATTTTTAACAAGGCTTCAAAAACCTCTTCCGCTTTATCATACTGCTTTAGCTTGGCATAAATAAGCCCAAGGGAATATTTTGCGTTGTAATCGTTTGGCCGCAGATCAATATATTTTTGAAAAGCCTGGTTGGCTTTTTCAAATTCAAATAGAAATATATAGCTAATGCCGAGTGCGGACAAAGTATAAGCGGCATTAGGCTCAAGTTCAGCAGATGCTTCCAGCAATTTTATTGATTTCAACACGGTTTCCTTCCAGCCGAAATTATATTCATTATCACTCAGTGCCCAGGTAAGCGACATGGCTTCCATATACAATTTCCGGGCTTTCAGATTAGTGTAAATATAATGCTGATCACCCAGCAGGCTAAGGCAACTGTCCAACTCAATTGCTGCATAATAGCATTCATCCCTGCTGGAATAACTTGTTTGCCCTTTCAACAAGGGGCCAACTATTCCATTGAAGCGATCATTAAGTGATGTTGCAAGGGTGCGGCGCATCGTTGTTGTCAACGGGTTGTCCTTATACTTTTTTACAAAAATCCGGTAATCCCGCAGGGCATTAGTGTCTTTGGGCCAGACCAACTTTTTTTCAGTCAGATTTTGCTTAAAGGAAAAATAAATTTTTTTGCCAGCAGGATCTAGTGAATCAATATACTTTTCTTCGTTGCCTTTTGTGTTGGCCATTGCCAGTAGAGGGTAATTTTCTGCTTTCTGTTTTTTTAAGGTAGCCAAAATGGTGGGGTCTACTTTAAAAAATGATTTGCTAAGGTCCCCACTTACCATAGGTATTTGTTTAAACTCACTATATTTTGCAACATTGGCCTGTATATAGCTTTGTAGTTCAAACATGGATATTTTTCCACTGCCATCAGCATCTGCCAGTCCTTTCATACCTTCTTCCAACTGCAGTGAAAATAAACCCCTGCCGCCACCGTATTCCGAACTTTCCAATGAAAGCTGGTCGGGCTGGCAGGATAGTATTTTATATTCTTTGCCCCAGGACGACATCAATGCAGAACCAGTTTGTTTTACTCCTTCCACGCCACCGGTTAGGTTGCCTGAGTGGCAGGCATCAACAATAAAAATCATTTCTATTCCTTTTTGCGAAAGAGGGGAGAGGTAACGTTTTAGATCCAATATTTCCAGCACATCATCGTTCATCCCGAAATAATTTCCGTTGGGGCTGTTATGTAATAACAATAAACCGTTTTCAATCTGTGTAAGATCTTCCATATCGCCATGGCCGGCAAAAAAGAACCAGACCCTGTCACCGGCTTTAGCTTTTCGGGCAATTACAGAAATGGCATCGCCTACATTATTCCTGGTGGCATTTGCGTTGAGAAAGGTTTCGATATTGGTTTTTGGCACTTTGCCCCCAGCTTCAGTAAGCAAAAAATCTTCAAAGGCTTGCGCATCTTTATGGGCATATTGCAAATCAGGCACTGCTTTATAATCGCTGATGCCAATAATAATGGCGTAGGTATTGCCGGTTGTAACTGTAGAATCTTTTTTTACAATAAGCCCCCGTTCTCCCGGTTGGGCATAAGTCCTTCCTATCAGGAGAAAGAAAAAAGTAAAAAGGTAAAATGAACGACGGTTCATGATGGCGTTACAAATTATACAATTAGGCTACAAGTTACTGTATTCCCCCGCTGTAGCCAATCAGGGACACAGGGTATATTAAATTACAGTCAGCTGAAGGATGGGGCATGATGCCAAAAAGTTGGTTGATTTTCAATTTATTTGTCAAACTACCCGTTGCAGGGTATAAAACAATAGATATATAATTGTATTTTTTCAAGTGCAAATAAAAGGGTTGTATATTTAAAAAGTCACATGAAAAAAACTACTTATTCCCTTGTATCATTTTTCGCAATAATTGCATTGTTGGTCGCCAGTTGCAAGTCTGCCGGCTACAGCCATACACTGAAAAATGAAACCACCGACATTACAGTAAAAGAGAAATCCGATGCAATCGGATATGCAACTTTATCCAGCCAGCAAATTCCTACTTTTTCAGATCGTGGATCTCAATCCCGGGGCTTGTTTGGGCCATTATTAGGCGGCGCCGTTTCCCTGGCTACTAACGCCGTAAAAAAAATGATAGCAAAAGACAGGGCAAGATATGTTGCTAACTATACTTTTGCTCTTACCGATTTATATTTTTATGATCAGCTATCTACGGGCAGCGTATTTGATCCTGTTGGTATGCAGTTTAGTGGATTTACACTTGTAAGGACATTTACAAACAGTGAAGGTCAGATAGATACTGCTTTTATTGCAA
>JAYVKT010000244.1:0-19922 GCA_043768195.1 Chitinophagaceae bacterium
CATTTGTAAATATGTTCATTCCACTTCAAGAGGACATGAAGCAATTCAGCTTGCCACAGCGTTTCAATTACAACCGCAGGATTTTGTAAGTCCTTATTACCGGGATGAAAGTTTGATTATGGGTCTTGGTTTTTCGCCATATGAGCAAATGCTGCAATTACTGGCCAAAGGCAATGATATTTTTACCGGTGGCCGTGAATATTATTCTCACCCTAATTACCGCGGCGATGATAAACCAACGATAATTCATCAGAGCAGTGCCACAGGTATGCAGGTGATACCGACAACGGGTATAGCACAGGGAATAAAATACAAGGCCTCCCTAAATCCCTTCGCAGGAGAAGCCTCCCCAAACCCCTCCGAAGGAGGGGCTTCAGAGTCTGCAAATAAAGAAGTCGTTTCAAAATTATCGGAAATCAAAATCCCCCCAGCGGAGGGCAGGGGGGCGGTTGTTCTCTGTTCGCTGGGTGATGCAAGTATGACTGAGGGGGAAGTAAGTGAAGCATTTCAATTCGCCGTGTTAAAGCAATTACCCATTATTTATTTAGTACAGGATAATAACTGGGGCATCAGCGTAACAGCAGAGGAAGCAAGGGCTATGAATGCTTTTGAATTTGCTGCCGGGTTTAAAGGAATGAACCGGGTGCAGGTGGATGGCAGTGATTTTGAAGCTTCTTATCTGGTAATGAAAGATGTAGTGGAGTTTGTACGCAGAGAAAGAAAACCTTACCTGGTTCATGCACAAGTGCCATTGCTCGGCCATCATACAAGTGGGGTAAGAAAAGAATTTTACAGAACAGATGAAGATTGGGCTAAACATTCAGAACATGATCCTAATCCAAAACTCAGAAAAAAATTATTAGAGAGAGGAGTCAGCGAAAATGAATTGCTGCAAATAGAAAAGGAAGCCACTGCATTAGTGGCAAATGATTTTGCAAAAGCAGTTGCTGCACCAGAACCTGACCCTGCAACAGTGGAAGACCATGTGTTTGCGCCAACACCGGTAACAGAAGAGAAGGGTGAAAGAAGCCCTGCCGGAGCAGAAAAAATTATCATGGTAGATGCGGCTTTATTTGCTATCCGTGAAATAATGGAACAACACCCCGAAGCCATTTTATACGGGCAGGATGTAGGCAAAAGATTAGGAGGTGTGTTTAGAGAAGCAGCAACACTCGGTGAACAGTTTGGAGAACACAGGGTTTTTAATACTGCTATACAAGAAGCTTATGTAGTTGGTTCAACAGTAGGAATGAGTGCCGTAGGATTAAAACCGATTGTTGAAGTGCAGTTTGCCGATTATATCTATCCGGGTTTTAATCAGTTGGTAACAGAAGTTTCTAAAAGCTGTTACCTGACTTGTGGTAAGTTTCCCGTTTCGATGATATTAAGAGTACCTGTGGGTGCTTATGGCGGCGGCGGGCCTTATCATAGTGGCAGTGTGGAGACCACTGTTCTTTCCATCAAAGGATTAAAAGTTGCTTATCCCTCCAACGCAGCCGATATGAAAGGCCTGATGAAAGCCGCTTACTACGACCCTAACCCCGTAGTAATGCTGGAGCATAAAGGACTTTACTGGAGCAAAGTGCCGGGCACAGAGGATGCAAAAACTGCTGAGCCTTCTAAGGATTATATACTGCCGTTTGGCAAAGCAAATATTGTTGTACAAGCTGCTAAGGACAAAGTTGAGAATGGCGAAAGTTGTGTGGTGATTACGTATGGCATGGGAGTGTATTGGGCGAAAGCGGCAGCTAAAAATTTTAATCAGCAAATAGAAGTAGTTGACCTCCGTACTTTATATCCTTTGGATGAAGAACTCATTTATGAAAGAGTAAAAGCCCATGGCAAATGTTTGGTGCTTACTGAAGAGCAGCAAAACAATTCTTTTGCCGAAGCATTGGCCGGAAGAATTTCTAAAACCTGTTTCAAATCTTTAGATGCAGCCGTAGAAGTGCTGGGTGCATTAAACCTACCTGCTGTACCGATGAATATGGGATTGGAAAAAGCGATGTTGCCAGATGCGGAGAAGGTAACGGCCCTCTTAGAGCAATTGCTTGCCCGATAAGAAAAAACTACACTTTACACAAGAAACAATCTAAGCCTAAGCTCTGCGAAACTTCCAGTTTCGCAGTTTTATTCTTTCGCCTTTGGCGATGAATACAATTGCCAGAGGCAATAAAATAAAACTGCGGGGCTGCAAGCCCCGCATAGCGTTGGGTACTGCTTCAATTACAAATCGAAGCATTGATAATCCAAGAAATACAAAGACTGCCAGTAAGAGAAGATTTGCAATAGCAAAAAGTGTTTTTTTAACTGGCATTAGATCAACCTTTTAAATTCAACTTTATCTGCAACTCCTCAAACTGCTTTTCATCAATTGTAGCAGGTGCATCCAACATTACATCTCTTCCACTATTATTTTTTGGGAATGCAATAAAATCTCTGATACTTTCGCTGCCGCCGAGGATGGCACAAAGACGATCGAAGCCAAAGGCAATGCCACCATGTGGTGGTGCACCATATTCAAAGGCTCCGAGTAAGAAACCAAACTTGTGTAGTTGCTCCGCTTCATCCATGCCGAGTGCAGCAAACATTTTTTCCTGCAACTCTCTTTGGAAAATACGGATAGAACCGCCGCCAATTTCATTTCCGTTCAGCACCATATCATAAGCATTTGCTTTGATGCTGGCATATGGGTGTTTAAGATATTCTGCTGCATTATCAATCGCCGGATTATTATTGATCATCGTTTCTATCTGTACTGGCTTAGGCGAAGTGAATGGATGATGACGGGCAACCCAACGATTACCTTCTTCATCGTATTCAAATAACGGGAAGTCAAGAACCCAGAGCAATTTAAACTCGGTATCTTTTCTTAAGCCCAAACGAGTTGCCATCTCCATTCTTAAATCGCTGATAGCTTTTCTGGTTCTTTCTTCTGCACCTGCAAGAATTAAAACTAAATCACCGGCTTTTGCATTAGCAGCATCAGCAATAGCTTTTAATTTTTCTTCGTTGTAAAATTTGTCAACGCTGCTTTTATAAGTGCCGTCAGCATTACATTTTATAAATACCAAACCCTTCATTCCTATCTGCGGACGTTTTACCCACTCGGTTAATTCATCTGTTTGCTTGCGGCTGTATTCACTGCAACCGGGAACGGCAATAGCCAAAACTGTAGCCCCCCCGCCCCCCAAAGGGGGAATTGAAAACATTTCCTCATCAAGAACTGCTTTCTTTTCGGGAAACATATGTTTTGCAAAAACCAGGTTTGCAATCTTCATGTCAAACCGAATATCTGGTTTGTCGTTACCATAATTCCACATGGCATCTTCCCAGGTCATTCGTTGTACTGTTTCTGTGTAATCAATCCCTTTTACCTCTTTGAAGATGGACTTAATCATCCCTTCAAACATGTTCAGAATATCTTCCTGTTCTACAAAAGCCATTTCACAATCTATTTGGGTAAACTCCGGCTGGCGGTCGGCCCGTAAATCCTCATCACGGAAACATTTTACTATCTGGTAGTAGCGGTCGTAACCACTTACCATTAATAATTGTTTAAATGTTTGTGGAGATTGCGGCAATGCATAAAACTGTCCGGGATTCATTCGGCTTGGCACTACAAAATCCCTTGCACCCTCCGGGGTTGATTTGATAAGGAAAGGCGTTTCAATATCCATGAAATTATTCTGATGTAAATAATTTCTGGCGGCACGGTTTACAGCATAACGTAGTTCCAGATTTTTCTTGACAGCGTTTCTTCTCAGATCAAGAAAGCGATATTTCATCCGCAGGTCATCACCACCATCTGTATCATCCTGTATGGTAAATGGCGGAACTGCTGATTTATTTAATATTCTAAAGGAAGTAACAACAATTTCAATATCACCCGTTGGGATGTTGGCATTTTTATTACTGCGTTCATTTACTTTTCCGGTGGCTTGCAATACAAATTCACGACCCAATGGATTTTCATCCAATTGCTTGGTAAGGTCTTCACCTATTAATAATTGAGTGATGCCATAACGGTCACGCAGGTCAACAAAAGTAATGGCAGCACCCAATTTTCTAACCGTTTGCACCCAACCGGCCACGGTTACCTCAGTTTCTTTATTTGCTAATCTTAGTTCGCCACAGGTGTGAGTTCTGTACATGGTATTCTTCCTTTTCTGAGGCGCAAAGATAACAAGGCAGGGGCTATTTTCGGGGCATTTGACTGGCTTTTGAAGAGGACACTTATATTCGTAGTAGCCATCCACCCATGCCAGGAGATACTATTCATATTTTAAGACAAATGGGCCAAAGCCCGGGGGAGAACTATGTTATCATTCCTTCGGGAGACACGGTTGCAATTCCTGATTCTTTTTACGGAACAGGTGGTTATTATAACTGGAAACTACGACAGGAACAATTGCGTAAGGAGGAGAAGGACAGGCAGTCGGACACATCAGGATTTTTATTCCCTCTTTTAATGCTTGTTTTCCTTATTGCAACAATTGCCGGTAAAAAATGGGAGAACCCTTTTGGTATAAGTCGCAAGAGAAGAAAGAAATTAGCTACAGTGGCAGTGGATACAAAAGGCGTGCAGTACGATAGCTGGCTGTGCAGGTATAATCCATATTATAAATCACTTTCAACAGCTGATAAGAAATTTTTTCTGCACCGGACAACAGAATTTATGCAGGCTAAAGAGTTTCGTTTCCATTCCATGGTGGAAGAAGAATATATACCAGTACTGATAAGCGGTGCAGCTGTGCAGATGACGTTCGGCATGAAGAATTACTTGCTGGATTATTTTCCGGTCATTCATATCATCCGGAAAGAATATACACTTAACATAGATAAAGAAACATACTATGGCCATGTAAGCCGCAGCGGCATTTATATTTCCTGGAATAGTTTTCTGGAAGGTTATGAAGATTATGCTGATTCTGTTAATGTAGGATTGCATGAAATGGCACATGCTGTTTCTTACGATGTGTTTCTTGGTCAGCAGGACAGGCATGATGCTGATTTTAAACAACGGCTTCAAGGTTTTGTAATGCAGGCAAAACCTGTTTTCAGGGCTATGCGAAAAGGAGCCAGCCATATTTTGGATGACTATGCTATTACCAACTTCGATGAATTTTGGGCTGTTTGTATAGAAACATACTTTGAAAACGGGGAAGAGTTTCAGCGGACGATGCCGGATTTGTACCTGTCTGTCTGCGATTTACTTAATCAAAATCCATTAAAGCCCGAAAAAATAATAAACCGGGAGCTGGCGGGGCTTGCAAATTAGCAATTGATTATTTATATTTATAGACCGACCTGAATCCTATGTACCCGAAAACCACTAAAATCCGAACCATGATTACCCTCACCATCATCTACTTTGTACGTCGTTACCTGCAAGCCAGAAAAAAACAACAACTTATTATTACAGCGTAACTGATTTGCTCAACTTTATTTGGCGTGGCCGCTGCACTGCATAATAGTAGAGGAGTATTAATGCACCTGTTATAAATGGAATCAGTGCCAAATGTTTTCCTGTAAAATTTCTCCACACTATCATTTCATCAAATGCCAGAAATTCACTAATCATCCAATAAGAGTTTGCTGTTATCCAGAAAATAATTGCCAGGTTATGCGCCAGTTCAATTTGTATATGGCGGTTTTTCCGGGCTATCCACATGGCAATGCACAAAGTTGGAATTACCATGGCAATACCAAGCGGTTTCCAAACCATGCACCAGCTTATGTCTTTTAGCAGCCAGAAAACAACATGCATATTCTCCATGCGGCGAAGCCGGTTAGGAACGGAATAAAGTGATTCGTTGGATGAGTTCATAGTAAATGCAGTTAGTTAAAATATATATCCGATAAAAATAATGATTTGGTTATATCAGGGCATGTTTCTGGACAATATTTTACTGAAGCGGTCAACAGATACTTCCGGGCTTATGGGCCTGCTGTAAAGCATATTTTCAACCAACTGCCTGGCGAAGAAAGGAGCCAGGGAACATCCTTTGGTTCCCATTCCGTTTAAAATGCCAATGCCCGGATGCTGCGGATGAATACCTGCAAATGGCCTTCTCTCTAATGTAGCAGGTCGTATGCCGGATAAGTGCTGAGTGATGGTAAAAGGAACTTTCAACCAGGTTTTTAAAAGCATTTCCGTTTTATCCCTGAATTCTTCCGTTGGGTTTTCATTGTCAAATTCCCAGGAATAATTGGAGCCCACCCACCACAAACCCGGTGTTGCAAGCGGCACCAGCATCATTCCCTTTTTGTAAATATGTTGCGGTGGCAGGTCTGGAATTTCTGCAAGCAATACCTCGCCTTTGTTTGGGGCAAATGGTAATTGTGTAAAATATGGATTGGCAGAACCGCTGTTACCATCGCAAAAAATAATTTTGCCGGCAGTAATAGTTTTATACCCGATGCCATCTTTTTTTATCATGAGTTGGTTGAAATCAAATTCTTCTTCGAGCAGCAGATTCTTTTCTTTTAGTTGCTGGCGCCAGGCCGGAAGTATTGTTTCAAGATGTGCCGTGTAAACAGGTTTTATCTCCCCGCAACCAAAATCATAGTTGAAGAGATGAGTGAAATGATTTTGTTCAGGATAAGTATGAACATAATCTTTTTTCTCTTCCACCCGCTGCATAAAGCTTACCCGCATTTGCGGGCTGGGAAAAAAGTCAATGATGTTTTTTGGCGAAATAGCGGTAATGCCTAATTCACTACCCAATTTGGTGTAAGCATTCAAAGCAAAAGGAAGTATTTCTTTTGCCATCCATACTTCTGCATGCCTGCGGCCGGTAACAGGGTTGATAATACCTGCTGCAATTCTGGAAGGAGAGGCAGGAGAGTAATTGTCAATTAAAAGAAATGATTTCTTTGCTTTTTGTAAGTAATAGCTGAGCCAGGTGCCGCTAATGCCCTGCCCGATGATTAAGTAGTCAACCTGCATCTGCAAATGTAATGTTCAATATTCAATGCTCAATGTTCAATTAACAACCGGGTCGTTTTTAATTGAACATTGTTAGTTGAGCATTGAATATTGGATATTTCTTATTATTCAACATTAATTCTTACTCCTTCGCTATGGCTGGTAAACTCCGGTGCATACATACACTGTATCGTTGTAACACCATTACTGAAATTGCCCGTATGGGTAGCAAATAAAGAGTATTCAAACACATAAGTACCTTTTCTTAAATAACTAAAGAAGAAATTAGTACTGGCATCTTTAGTGGTTTCGTAATAGCCCAAACCTCCCTGGTATTTATAACTGCTAAGCACATTCACCGGTTCAAGAGAAGAAGCCCTCATGTCTTTCATATGTACATACTCCATGTCACGGTCCACTCTTAGCTCTACTCTTACTTTTACTTTATCACCCACTTTTATTGCATCGCCATCGTTGATGGGTGTGATGACAGGCCCACGGTCGGTGTTTTTTTCTACAAATAGTTTCTTTACTAATTTAAGTGGGGTGGAAGCCATTGTTATTTTATCAAGGTCTTCAAAATACTGCCAATACACACCGCCCCAAGTGGCCCCCCCGCCCCCCGAAGGGGGGATCTTAGAGTCTGTAACTGTAACAGTTATTTTTCCCATTTCAGCATTGACTTTCGTTCCTTCAATTGTTTTCTTAAAATATCCGGTACCGGCTTCTTGTTTGTTATCGGTTGAACTGACAACTGTTTTACCTACATTAATTGTTATAACAGGTTCATCGCTTAACCAGTTTGTTCCTTGTAATAGTAATGCATAGCAAGCCTCAGCAGTTGCTTTTGTTGTTTTCCAGTTATTAGTTTGTTTGTTTTTTAATAACCATGTTCTTAAATCATCTACTGTTTTTGTATCCTTACCCACTTCCTGAAATGTTTCAATCAACAGTGCTTGTGTTTCTATTGGTGCCTGATACCAGAACCATCCGTTGGTCTGGTCTTTCCAGTACATGCCCAATTCTTCATTGGTAATGGATGTTTCTTTCAGTGATTTTAAAATGGCGACAGGGGTTTTTGCATCATCTGTTCTGTGGAGTGCTAAAGCAATCATGCCCTGCATGTATTTACTCTGGCCAACCCAGTACTGTTGCGCCTGCTTGTAATAATAATTGTAAGCAGTTTGTGAGGCGGCATCAATTTTATACTCAGGGAAAAAACTCCTCATGTATAAATACTGAACTTGTGTGTAACCAAGATTCTGGCTTTTTAAATTGACTTTATATTTAATGAGATAATCGTAGTCTTCCTTTATCTTTCTGTCGAGATAAGGAATGGCCGTTGATAAAATGGCTTTCAATTTTGCATCCTGCCCGGCAGCTATGCTTTTCAATTTTTTCAGGTGACCGATACCCGTTGCAATGTATTGCGTCATGTAACGATCATCCGGGCCACCGGTAAACCAAACAAAGCCACCATTACTGCTTTGCATTTGTTTTAATTTATCATAAGACCTGTTCAATTGTTCACTCATCTTTATCATGTCAAACAACAAAGCAATATTTCTTTTTTGTTCTGCTTCATTGTTGGCTTGCAACACCCACGGAGTTTCTTCCAGCAATACGGCTTTCAGTTCCTGGTTCTTTTGCAGGTTGCTCATTAAGGCCGCTGTGTCTTTTCCACCGGATCCTGCGGATATTTTCCATTGTTCAAATACCTGTTTGATGCGGGGCGATGAATTGGAAATAAAACTTGCTAAGGAATTAGCATAATACCTGTTCCATGTTTGCTCTGCACATTCATACGGATATTCCATCAAATAGGGCAGGGCTTGCACTGCATACCATGCCGGGTTGCTGGTGTATTCAATTGTCAACGCATGGTTTTGCAAGCTTTCACTCTTGCCGCTATTTAATAATTTTTCAAAGACGAAATTTTTTGTGCCGGTCCCTCTCATGGGTAATGGCATAGTTTCAGTAACCAACATGCGGTTGGTAAGTACAGGTAATGCATTTTCTTCGCCATCGCTGTAGTTGCCGGCTTTGGCAACAATTCTCCAAACCAATGCTTTATTGAACTGGTAAGGAATTTCAATCGGAAATTTTACAGCTTCGCTTTGTCCTGCTGCCACGGTAAAATATTGATTGGCCACCATATTTCTGAACCGGCCATCTACCCGTTCGTTTGTAGCGGCATCAAATAGTTGAAACTCGGCTGTACCGGTTAGTTCTTTATCAGTAAGGTTTACGATTTTGGAACTGAATTCCATTTTATCACCTTCCCGCATAAACCGTGGTGCATTGGGCTGCACCATTAGTTCTTTTTGTGTTACGATTTCTTTGGTGCTGCTGCCAAAAGCTGCTTCTTTAGTATGTGCCAATGCCATGAATTTCCATTTGGTTAATGCCTCTGGCATAGTGAAGGAAAACTCTATTGCACCGGTGCTGTCTGTTTTTAAATCAGGAAAGAAGAAAGCAGTTTCATTGAAATTTTTACGGATTTTAACATCGCCTGATTGCTGGCCCTTTTTTTCTTCATCTGATTTATCAGCTACGCCATCGCCATTTTTTTCTTTTTCTCGTTTACTGTCTTTTAAACTTTTTTTAGTTGCCTCCTCTTTTTGTTCCGCAGGTGCACTACCGGCTACCATATCCATCTCTGCTGTTACCGGCTTTTGTAAACGCATTAGCCTGGGGTTTCTTGTTTCCGTATAATAATAATCGAGAGGGTTAGCCCACCACAACGGTTCTATACTTCCCCGGTATGATGGAGAAAAAATAATAGATGGGAAAAGGAAGTCGTAAATTTTTACAATACCTTTTTGAGGATCATCTGTGATATAGCGTTGATTTGATTCTATTCTTGCAAAGTTTTGAGAACCATTCCAGCTACGATTATTGTAATAGGAAGGCCAGATATACGGCTCACTCCAGCTATGCTGTACAAACTGATCCAATGACGCATCATACATACTGGCCAGCATTTCTGCTGCCACCTTTTCATTTTTATAACCGCTAATTTTCAATTTCCATTTTTCTTCACTGCCCGGTAATGTTTTGTCACGGTAAGTGGCATATTCTACGGTCAGGTCTTTATTCGTCCACGGAATATTGATTGTTTGATTCAGTTGATAAAAACGATTGTGCTTTACAAACATCCAACCCACACCATAGCCGCCACGGTCTGCTTCTGCAGCAGGGAAAGAGAATGTTTGTTTTTGATTATTAAGTTTCAGGAACGAATAGGTGTCAGGTGTCGGTTGTCGGTTGTCAGTGTTTGATTTATTAAGCTGTTGTACTACAAATAAATTATCTGCCGCTGTTCCTAATTCTACTTTAGCTGTTTCACCGGGTTCTACTGTTGTTTTTGTAATTCCAGTCCATAAATAATCAGGTCGGTTTAACTGGCTGCTTTTTTCATCAAACAGTTCGATGTATTTAATGTCTTTTACTATTTCACCAGCTTTATCTTTTGTTTCCATTTCAATGATATAGAAACCCGGGCTGTATTTCCCTCCTGAGTTTGCCGATGGGTCTACTTTCCACTCTCCACTTACTTTGCTTGAGTCTGTTTTACTAAATACTTCCTGCCCTTTTTCCCAGCTTTTAAAATCTGCTTCATTGGCATATTCATCGTACGGAAAATTTTTAATATACTCTTCCTTACTCATGGTAAACTGGTCGGCTCTGTCCCAATAGCGGTCACGGATTAAGCGTTTTTCTTCTTTCAGTTTAGTGATGGTGACTTTCAAAGTCGCCGGTTCATATTCACCATTCATATTCTGGGTGCGGATGTACAGTTTTTTTAAACTATCCGCAGGAAGGGTAGCAGGAATAGTAGAAGTTAGCATCAGCATTTTATAACTTACGGATACTTGTTTTTCACCACTTCTTGTTTCGCCGTTAATATCCGTTACATCGGCATACACCGTGTAATCAAATACCGGTTCAAATTTCTTTTCAATTTTTAAATCAGGAATGGCGGTAAACTCTACCACAAATTTTCCGTCTTTGTCTGTTTTTACTTCGCCATTGGCAATTTCCATTTGCTCGGTTGGCGGCTGCCACCAACGCCAAAACATCCAGCCATATAAAAAGCGGGGCTGACGAACGATGCGGTATTTTACATTAGCACCATCTATATTGTTACCAGCATAAGCTTTTGCAATACCGGTAATTTTTATTTTATCATTTACTTTATAAGTGCCTTTTATGGGTTCGTAGTCTATATAAAACTTAGGTCGTTTATACTCTTCTACTTTAAATCCTGCATTGCCATTATCTGTTTTGGTGTACAGGGTAAACTGGCCATTCATGCCGCTTTGCGGTAGCTGAAACTTACCATTGAAAGAGCCAAACTCATTGGTTGTTACTTTAATCGTATCAACATCTTTGTAATTTGCATCCCGGAGAATAACTGTTGTGCTATAATTAGCTTTTACGCCACCTTTTTTCTCTTTCGTATTTCTGTTTAAAACGATTCCTTTGAAATAAATAGTTTGCCCCGGCCGATAAATAGCCCTGTCGGTAAACAGATGAACAGATGTAATCGTCTTCGGTTCTTCCGTGGCAGCTTCGTTGTAATAATAATAATCATACACGAGGTCATTCAGAAAAAGCCTGTCACCGTTGTAAGAAATATCCAGCAGGTAAGAATAATTACTGTAGCTGTTATTGTCTTTTTTGGGTCTGTCCATTTTGAAAAAGCCATTCGCATCTGCAGCATAGATTTTGCCTTTCTCTTTTACATATTTCGATTGCTTGTAATCGTATTTCTGCTCCCACACTTGTATGGCTGCTTTTGCTAACGGGTTTCCATTGTCACGGTTCAGCACAAAATAGTCGCTGTTGCTGTTTACATAGCTGATGCCGGATACATAAAAGAACCTGGCGCCGATTATTGTTTTCTTTCCACTAAAATCCCTTTCGTTGGATGCGGCAAGAATATACTCTCCGGCAGGCAGCGACTCAATTTTTATTTCGGTACTGTGTTGTTGCAGATCATTGGTGGCCGGTAATGCCTGCTGCCATGTTTTTAATGGTTTGGCGGCAATAATGGCTGGCCAGTACTTTTCGTCGTTTTGATTTTCTAATAATTTTTTTAATGCCTCATCAGCTTTTATTATTCTGAGGTGTAGTGTGTTTATATTCCGGTATTGAACCAGGCTGCGGAAAGGTTGTCCCGGCACATTTACTTTTTCAACCGAGAATTGTAATGATTTATTGTTGATAGAATGAAGCAGGTTTTGTGCATTAATTTTCCCTTCGGAGGAATCTTTTTGTGCTAATATCCTGTCAACTATTTCTTTTGCTTTGATGCGGCTGTAACGATACGCCGTATCTCCCAATGGCTTGTACTCATTGGCTTTTTCCTCATGATAAGCTGCCACCATGTACCATGCTTGTGCCGCAGCCGGAATATTTTGATACTGCTTTGCAATATGATTAATGGCGTTGAAGTATAATTCGTCTTTAGATGAATGAGTGGAATTGCTTTTTACAAATTCAATTCTTTGCAGATCTGCATCAATCAGGGCATCTGGTTTTGCATCTTTGAGATGAAAGGCAATAAGTTTTTGGTATATCAATAATGCTTTATGCTGTAATGACATAGAATCTTTAGTAACAAATTTTCTTGTTACAAAATCTGCTGCCGGGTCGAAAGCACTGGCCTGATTTATTTCAAATGCATAAGCTGGTTTTTTTATGTCCCGTTCATCATTTTCAAAATAGCTTAATGCCCGGTGTGCCAGCAAATCATAAATGGTGGGGCGAAGGTGACGAACATTGCCTTTAACAATAATGGCCTCATATAAATCTGGCTTCGCTTGTTTTAGTATATTTTCTTCTTTTATTGACTCCAGGTACAAGGCACTTATTTTTTTATGAAAGTCTTCAGCATCCCAGGTGGCAATATCTGTTTTAATAAACTTATCCGTTTTAGTACGGTTATATAGTTGCCAGCGATGTTCCTGGTAATAGTTCCAGTACATTTCTGCCAGCAGGCTTTTTATTATTGATGCTGTTGGCTCCCTTCGTTCACTTGCCGCCAATTCTTTTTCAACTTCGGCGATCGAAATACTTTCATTGTCTTCCCGGGTTTCGTTTTGCAGGCTAATGCCATAGCTCATTGCTTTTATCACCTGTGCATCCTGCCCCTCTTTTTTTGCAAGGACGTAAATCTTCTTTAGTTCCTCCATGGCAGATTTGGGTAGCCCTTTTTTGGAAAAGGCTTCTACTTTCTTCCATTCTTTTTCGTAGTTCTTTACAGGAGCCTGGCCATTTGTATCCATAATAAATAAACTGAAAAGGGTTATAGTTAGGGAAACCGATTTAATAAAAGGCATATTCATGCTATTGAAATTTAAGTACAAGGTAATTAATCTTATGCGAGGATAAGATGCCGCACGGCATAGAATTTCATAAGCAAGGCCCGGTCAGGGCAATATAATGGGTGCCGCACCGGTGAATATGAATTTTTTCTGCTGCTAAATTGTGTATGTTTTACAGTATTTGAAACCCTTTACAAGCAAGCACTCCGGCAGAAACCTGCACTTTCTTTTTTTTAGCAATACTTCCTTTAACATTTTGTTGAACGATTTTTTGGTATGATGGCATGAGTTTGGAAAAGGAATGAACGGTAACAATTTTTATCACATTAAATTTTAAGTTATGAAAACAATTTTTACACTTTTATTCAGTTCAATCTTTTCACTTTCCCTGCTGGCCTTTGACGGCAGCCGGCTTAGTATTTCTGCACCCGGCACAAGTACCGAGCTTAAGATTGAAATTGATGGCCGGCAGTTTAGCATGAAGAATAACGCCATTACGTTAAGCTATCTGGCCGAAGGTTATCACCAGGTAAAAATTTTCCGTGACAGAAACAGGAACAGAAACGGAAACGGAAATAAGTTTGGCTTTGGTAAAAGGCAGGAAGTGGTTTACAGCAGTACTATTTACCTGAAAAGAGGATTTCACAGTGATATTACTGTAAATCGTTTTGGAAAAGTATTAGTAGATGAACGCCGCATTGACCGGGATGATGAATGGTACAATGACGAAGATGAGTATTATGACAGTGATAATGGTGGTTGGGATGGTGGCCGTGGTAATGTAATGACCGGCCGTGAAATGGAAACCGTAAAAGAGCAACTCCGTAAGGAATGGTTCGAAAATAACAGGATTACCTCAGCCAAATTTATCATTGACAAAAATAATTTTACCACTCAACAGGTTAAAGAGCTGATGTTACTCTTCACCTTTGAAAACAACAGGTTGGAAGTAGCCAAGTATGCTTACCGTAAAACGGTGGATAAACACAATTACTTTCAACTGAATGAAGCACTGACGTTCAGCAGCAGCAAAGATGATCTGGCCCGTTTTATCCGTCAATCAAATTAGCCCCCAACCCCTAAAGGGAGTAATACAAGTACTAAAGCAAAGACCCTGTTGAAATTTCAACAGGGTCTTTGCTTTTATATGGGGCTATATATTTTCAGCGACTTCAAAGCCCCCCTTTAGGGGATGGGGGCATCAACTCTGCCATTTTCTTTCCAATATCAGCAGGGCTGCTTACTACATGAATGCCACATTCACTCATGATTTTCATCTTTGCGGCTGCTGTATCATCAGCTCCGCCTACAATGGCACCTGCATGTCCCATGCGGCGGCCGGGAGGTGCAGTTTGCCCGGCAATAAAACCAACGACCGGTTTTTTATTTCCATTCGCTTTGATCCAATTAGCAGCTTCGGCTTCCATACCGCCTCCGATTTCTCCAATCATAACAATTGCATCGGTGTCTTTATCATTCATAAATAATTCTACGGCTTCTTTGGTGGTCGTTCCTATAATCGGGTCACCACCGATGCCAACGGCGGTTGAAATTCCCAAACCGGCTTTGGCCACCTGGTCTGCAGCTTCGTAAGTGAGTGTACCAGATTTTGAAATTATACCGATTCGGCCTGGAATAAAAACAAAACCGGGCATAATGCCAACTTTAGATTCTCCGGCAGTTATCACTCCCGGACAGTTGGGGCCAACCAGCCTGGTATTTTTTCCTTGTAAATAATTTTTCACTTTTACCATATCCTGCACCGGAATGCCTTCGGTGATACAAACCACTAATTTGATACCTGCATCAGCGGCTTCCATAACTGCATCTGCTGCAAAGGCAGGGGGAACAAATATGATGCTCACATCGGCACCGGTTGCTTTTACACAATCAGCCACCGTATTAAAAACTGGTTTATCAAGATGTGTACTGCCGCCTTTGCCGGGAGTAACACCGCCTACTACATTAGTGCCATACTCAATCATTTGAGTAGCATGAAAAGTGCCTTCTGTTCCAGTGAAGCCCTGCACTAATACTTTAGAATTTTTATTGACGAGAATACTCATTTACCTTACAATTTTAATTTGACAAAAGTAAGGAAAATGAGGCGTAAAGAAACCCTGCTTAGTTCAGGTACTTAATGAAATACACCCGGTAGCCAGCACTTGAAAGTGGAGTGATGGTTGTGCTTCCAGTACTCACAATTCCTCTTTCTACTGTATCGGTTCTATACACTGTATTAATAGCCTGCCCGGTGTTTGGAATATAATAGTCGGTAATTAATATTGCATCTGCCCCATTTTCCAAAGCTCTTTTTTCTGCAAGGGCCTGAATTTTATCAGGCCTTAACCTTGCGGCCCAAAGATTCAAATATCCTTGTCCGGTGATAACAAATTTCTTTTGAATAGCGGTTTCTGTTACATACACATCTGTATGTACCGACGGGGCATTACGTTGCCCTACATAATGTATTTTAGCGGCGCAAGAAGTAAATACAATACAAATTAAAAAGGGGTAAATTTTTCTCATAACTGCTGATTTTGATTTAAGCTATATCAGCAGCATGAATTATTCCAACCAACGGGTTACGAATAAAATCGTTTGTTAAATGAAGTTGTTAATTATCATCAGTTGGTGGTACAAGGGTTGGAGCATCTTTATCCAGCAATTCATCCATATTACGATCGTTAGAGATTTTGCCGCTTTCTTCCAGCATCCGCATATCCTTGGCATCCCGTAAAAATTCGGAAGCAAAGATGAAATCATTCAACCGCTGGTTTTTACTGAAGATGATCTCTTTATTAGTGCCTTCCCATTCTTTGTTGCCCTGGTACATGTAGAGGATGTAATTACCGATTTCCATTACACTATTCATGTCGTGGGTGTTTATAACGGTAGTAATGTTGTACTCTACAGTTATCTCCTGTATAAGCCGGTCAATTACCAAAGAAGTTTGTGGGTCAAGACCTGAATTAGGCTCATCACAGAAAAGGTATTTAGGATTTAAAACAATAGCTCTTGCCAACGCTACCCTTTTTTTCATACCCCCACTTAGTTCAGAAGGAAATTTTTTATTGGAGCCAACAAGGTTTACCCGGTTCAGCACTTCATTTACCCTGTCCATTTTTTTTTTGTAGGAGTCTTTGCTAAACATATTCAAAGGGAACATTACATTTTGCTCCACCGTTTGGCTGTCGAACAGGGCTGATCCCTGGAATAGCATACCTATTTCTTTTCGTATCTCTGTTTTATCTGCACCTTTCATGTCAGTAAAATTCTGACCACCATATAAAACTTCTCCACCATCAGGTTCAAACAAGCCTACCATACACTTCATCAGCACCGTTTTGCCGCTACCGCTGGAGCCGATAATAAGATTACACTGCCCTGCTTTCATTACAGAACTTACATCCTGAATGACGGGTTTATCACCAAAACTTTTTTTAATATTTTTTACTTCGATCATGAGAAAAGCGTTGAGAAGTTCGCTATAAGCTGCGAGTCAGGTCTTTTTATATTTATTTCGGTTTAATAATTTTCAATCAGTTTATACTACGTTGGTAATAGCAGCGCCGACAAAATATAATCAGCAAATAATATTAAAATACAACTTACTACTACAGCTTTTGTACTGGCACGGCCAATTTCTAATGCCCCGCCTTTTACATAATACCCATAAAATGCCGGGATGCTGGCAATGATAAATGAAAAAACATAAGCTTTTATCAAAGCGAAAATGACGTTGAAAGGAACAAAAAATTCAAGCAGCCCTTTATCATAAATGCTTCCGGAAATAATGCCAGTAGCTGTGGCGGCAAGCCTTCCACCCCAGATGCCAAGTGCCATTGCCAATACAACTAGTAGCGGTATCATTAACAAGGAAGCTACAATTTTGGGCAGTATTAAATATGTTTTTGTATTGATCCCCATTATTTCTAACGCATCAATTTGTTCGCTTACCCTCATATTACCCAACTCACTGGCAATGCGGCTACCCGCCACACCAGCCAAAACGATACAAACAAGGGTAGGGGCAAATTCAAGAATTACGGTGTCCCTTACAATCTGTGCGATAGTAGAAGGCGGAATCAATGGGCTTACTAACTGATAGGCAGTTTGAATAGTGGAAACGGCACCGATGAAAACAGAGATAATAGCGACAATACCCAGTGATCCGAAACCGATTTCTGTACACTGATGAATAAATTCTTTCCAATACATTCTTCCGTTCTCCGGCCGGGAAAACATGCCTTTAATCATCAGAAGGTAACGGCCTATGTCACTGAAAATCGTCATTAAAAAGTGTAGCGTTTAATAATTTAAGGTGGCCTAAGCCGGGTACATTTACGAACCAATTGAGATTTACAAATTTAAGCACCTTACGTCTTTAAACCCGAAACATTAAATTGATTACATATCCTTACTTACTTTCCTAAACCGTTTCCACCATTTTGATTTCTTTACAATCTCATCTGTTGCAGCCTGGCTTTTAATCTGGGCATCTACTACGGCCACTAATGCCATATTAATAATGCTTCTAACAGAACTGCCCAATTGCAGGATATGCACAGGTTTCTTTAACCCCAGTAAAATAGGACCAACTGCATCGGCAGTCTCTAATTCTTTTAATAAGTTGTACGCAATATTTCCTGAAGCAAGGTTGGGGAAAATAAGTGTGTTCACATCTTTGTCAACCAGCTCACTAAATGGATAATTTTCTTTCATCAGTTCTTTATTGAAGGCCACACTTGCCTGCATTTCTCCATCTACCAAAAGGGTGGGCATTTTTTCTTTTACTATTTTTCTTGCTTTGGCTACCAATTGAGCTTCGGGGGAATTGCTGCTGCCAAAGTTGGAATAACTAAGCATCGCAATGCGTGGAATAATATTAAAGTTGCGGACTTCTTTGGCTACCATCAATGTAATGGCTGCCAACTCTTCTGCTGTTGGGTTAAAATTTACTGTAGTGTCTGCAAGGAACAGGGGGCCTTTTTTTGTCAGCATTAAATACATACCGGCAATTTTCTTTACCCCATCTTCTGTACCGATTGTTTGTATTGCTGGTCGTATGGTATCGGGATAATTTTTTGCGAGGCCGGAAATCATTGCATCGGCATCACCACATTCCACCATCATACATCCGTAATAGTTACGATCCCGCATCACCTTTTTTGCTTCATAAGCATTGAAACCTCGGCGGCCCCTTTTAGCAAAAAATATTTCTGAATATTTTATTCTTCTTTCTTCCGTGGCTTCACTGCGGGGGTCAAAAATGGGGAGCCCTTCTATGTCTATGCCATTGGCTGCGGCAATGTTTTTAATTTTTGTTTCATCGCCCAGCAAAATCGGATAGCCAATGCCTTCATCAAAAACAATCTGCGCTGCTTTTAAAATTTTTATGTTGTCAGCTTCAGCAAAAACAATACGTTTTGGATCCCGACGGGCTTTATTGCCGATTACCCGCATTACCTGGTTATCTAATCCGAGTCTTTTGTTCAGGTTAGTAACGTAAGTGTCCCAATTACCAATGGGTTGTTTGGCCACACCACTTTCCATTGCTGCTTTAGCAACAGCCGGTGCAACGGTGGCGAGTAATCTTGGATCAAGCGGTTTGGGAATAATATAGTTTTCACCAAATACAATACTCTTTTCATTATATGCCATATTCACAATATCCGGTACCGGTGTTTTTGCCAGTTCTGCCAATGCTTTAACGGCCGCCATCTTCATGGCTTCGTTAATTTGAGTGGCTCTAACATCTAACGCACCACGAAAAATATACGGGAAGCCTAACACATTATTAACCTGGTTAGGATAATCACTGCGACCTGTTGCCATGATAACATCTTTCCTTGAACCTGTCGCATCTTCCCAGCTTATCTCCGGGTCAGGATTCGCCATTGCAAATACGATAGGATTTTTAGCCATGCTTTTTACCATGTCAGGTGTTACACAGTTGCCTGCACTCAACCCGATAAATACATCAGCATCTTTCATGGCCTGTGCCAGTGTCATTTCACCTTTGGCATTGGCAAATTTCAATTTGAAATCTTCCAGTTCTGTTCTTCCTTTATGCAGCACTCCTTTTCTATCAAACAATAAAAAGTTTTCATGCTTTGCACCCAATGCTTCATAAAGCATGATGCAGGCCATGGCTGCTGCACCGGCACCATTCACCACAAATTTTACTTTTTCAATTTTCTTTTTCTGTATTTCTAATGCATTCAGTAATGCTGCGGCGCTGATGATAGCCGTACCATGCTGGTCATCATGCATTACCGGAATGTTCAGTTGTTTTTTTAATTCTGTTTCAATATAAAAACATTCCGGAGCTTTTATATCTTCCAGGTTGATGCCGCCAAAAGTTGGTTCCAGTGCTTTTACAATCTGCACAAATTTTACCGGATCGGTTTCGTTGATCTCAATATCAAATACATCAATGTCGGCGAATATTTTGAAGAGAACACCTTTGCCTTCCATTACAGGCTTACCGGCTTCTGGGCCAATATTGCCAAGTCCCAAAACAGCAGTACCATTACTGATAACGGCTACCAGATTTCCTTTGGCGGTGTATTTATAAACATTTTCGACATCTGCCGCAATCTCCAAACAAGGAGCCGCTACTCCGGGGGAATAAGCCAATGATAAGTCTCTTTGGG
>JAYVKT010000245.1:0-3803 GCA_043768195.1 Chitinophagaceae bacterium
TTTTTTATATTTATTGATTTTTTTTCGCTGCTGCAAAAAACCTCTGGTTATGACCGGCAACGGCAAATAAAAAGTATCAGCAGCGAATTTATTGCTTGTGATACTTGTAATAAGCCAGATGTACACCTGATTATTGCAGATGAATATGCAGGTGAAAAAACAATAAAAGATGTTTTTAGCTCAAACAATTCATTATTCTACGAGGGATTAAAAAAGAGAAAGTTCCAGGTAGTCGAAAACAGTTTTAGTAATTATAATCTTACTCCACTATCAATTGCTTCTATCCTGAATTTAGATTACCCGGAATTAAAATCGAATGATTTGTCTGATATTCCGATGCGTCCTGTTTACAATCTTATCGATACCAATATCCTGGTGCCTTTTTTTATTTTTCATGGATACGAATTTGTAAATAATTCAATTTTTCAGGTAAGTGGCCAGCCTCAGTTCACTATACAGCCATTTACACCGGTAAGTACCCGCCTGATTGAATCGCAAACAATGCTAAACCGGCTAATGAAAGACCTGGGTTATTTATTAGTAAAGTGGGGGATATCGGGAAAGGCACATGGCGATAATGCTTACACCACCAGGAACAACAATAACAAGATTATTGAAAATTTAAAAAAACAAGTTCTTGTAAATTCTTCAAAACCACGGTTTACTTATTCGCACCTGATGATGCCGCATTTCCCTTACTATTTTGACAGCCTTGGCAATGCGGCTCCGTTATCGCTGATAC
Organism: Chitinophagaceae bacterium; assembly: GCA_043768195.1. Lineage (GTDB taxonomy): Bacteria > Bacteroidota > Bacteroidia > Chitinophagales > Chitinophagaceae > JJ008. The sequence continues at coordinate 743 of JAYVKT010000245.1, forward strand.
TCGATGATAAGGTGAATTACTGGCGGGTTGACAGGTATTTATCATATCTTAAATATACCAATTCGGTTTTATTGAATTTAGTTGACCACATCTTACAGCATTCGGCAAAACCACCGGTAATAATTTTACTCAGTGATCATGGCTTTCGTCTCTTTTCTGAAGAAGTGGATCACAAATATCATTTCTATAATCTGAATGCAACATACTTGCCAGCTCAGTACACTATAAATTTACCCGATAGCATATCAAATATATCGTATATGCGAAGCTTGGTAAACCTGCTTTTTCGACAACAGTTAAGCACCAATAAGCAGGATAAATTTTTTATACCACCCATAACAAAACCGCTTGATCACTAAAGAGGGTGTTTAAAGTACTCCTATTGTCAAGGGTATTTTTTTTTGTTTTTCTTACCGGTAATTTTATAAAACAACAACCTGGGGATAACTTTAAAAGCCAGACTTTTGTCCATTTTAAAATAGTTACAGTACAAGGTAATGGCTAATCTTATTCCTTCTTTTATCCAGCCTGAGCCGAGGTAATGAAGACAAAAAAAACTGATTACTTCTTTTTTGGATCTGATCTCAGGTCTGCTTAACAAATATTGGAGCAGTTTGTAATATTCTTTTTTGTGTTCTGCTATTACCGGATTGTTGCTTACGAAATTTGCCGGGTGATTTCTGTAAGAAGAAAGTGGTTTTTGATTGTAATAAATATCAGTCTTTAGCATGGCGGCTATAAAGAAAAACCAATCACCATAAAATCTGTATTGGGTTACTTCCTCCTGTATCGTGGTGAAAATCTCTTTCTTAAAAACCAAAGCACTGGTATTATTTATTGTGCATAGAAATTTAAGACATTCATTTAATTCATCTTTACCATTGGCATAATAAGAAGCAGACCATTTTTTAGTTTCAAAAAAATTATTTTTTATGCCAGATACTTTGCCGGTGATTGCAGCACCTTCGTCAATCAAAAAAGAATCGGTGTAGTAGCAACCAATTCCCGGCTGACTTTGTATGATGTTAGCCGCTTCTGCTAAAAAAAATGGGTCAGCTATATCATCAGTTTCTGCTATCCAAATCCATTCACCCTTTGCCAGCTCCATTCCTTTTTTCCATTGGAGAAACGGGGAGCCGCTGTTGGATTCGTTATAAATTATTTGACTGATTTTTGGGTGTGCTTTGTATGTTTCAATTATCTCCCGGCTATTGTCTGTTGATTTGTCATCGAGAATAATAATTTCAAAATCCCCGAAACTTTGATGCAGAACAGACTCAATCCTTTCGGAAAGAAAGGCTGCATGATTATAATTGGGGACTATGATGGAAAATACCGGCACTATGGAATGATAAATGAGTTTTACTAATCAACAGTAATATAAAGCAGGATATAAGAAATTATCTGAATATTTTTCTGAATATTGTTTTTAATAGTTTTCTTAAAGGCATATTTTTTGCTTTATAAAGCTTGTAACTAAATGAGTATATCCTTGATTTTTCAAAATTATTTTTTTCGGCACTTAGGCTTTTATAAAAATTAATTTGCTGATAGAGACTGGCAATATTATTGGCTTGTTCAGCAGAATGTTGCCGGTATTCCAGGAATGTTTTGGGTGCTTTTAGTGCATTATATCCGGCTTCAATTATCCTTGTAAATAAGTTATGGTCTTCCGGGGTGTCTGTTTTCTTATAACCTCCAATTTTATTATAGGCTTCTCTTCTGAACAGTGATGAGCCATGAATAAAATTTCTTTTTTTAATTTCAGCTAACATTTCCTTGTTAGTATTGAAGTAAGGAAAATTTATCCGGAAAATTGTATCGTTGATAACCTCTCCCTTATAACTATCAGTGTAGGATAAATAAGTGATTTTGGCCCGGCTTCCAAAAAGGGCAAAGTCTGTGTAAACTATTCCTGTACTTTCTTTGTTTTCAAGAGTTTTTACACACTCCTCAATATAATTGCTGGCTAATCTGTTATCGGCGCCTAAAATGAAGACATATTCAGCAGTGGTCATACCAATAGCCTTATTAAAATGTGCTACAATTCCTAAGTTCTGTTCATTTCTATTGTACCGGATTAAACCGGGGTGCTTCTTAGTGTAATTTTCAGCAATGAGTTTTGTTTCATCAGACGAGGCATCATCCGAAATTAATATTTCATCGGGTAAAATTGTCTGCCGAAGTACCGATTCTACAGCGTCAATAAGATATTCGCCATAGTTATAAGAAGCTATAATACAAGCTATTTTATGTTTTCTAAAGGAGGTATTGTTTAAAACTGTCAATCTGTTTAGAATGAACTTATCCACTTCATTGCCCTGATTGCAACTGACTGCCCCGTTAAATCTTTTCTTTACTTCTTGCACAACAGTTTCATTATACTCCCCATAAGGATAAGCAAACCATTTGAAACCCTTTTTATCCAGGGCGAGAAGATTTTCGGGTACGGTCAACTCTTCACCTATTGTTTCACTACTATTTACCTGCTTCAGGTTTAAGTGACTTTTCGTATGCCACTGTAATCTTCCTCCATTTGCAACGAGTTCTGATAGTTCTTCTTTTGATGCAAAAACTGCATTGGGCTCTTCTGTATCAAATTTATTATCCAATCCTATGTAATCAGAAGTTACAAACAGCTCGAAGGGGTAGTTAAAGTGCTTTAAAACAGGCAAAGCATGCTGCCATACATTTTTATAGATACCATCAAAAGTAATTACAACCTGATTGGCGTTTGTACAATCATAATCATCCAGATACACGACGTCCATATCCTGCAATTCAGCCATTTGTCTGTAAAAGCTGTTAGCAGTAACCCACCAGTCAGTTGGATTATCTGGGTGTATCTTATGATATAATATAATCATTTAATGTACATCTCTAAATTATGTATATACTCCTTGTAAGTATAGAAAGTTTGTTTAGTTCTTAAATATGGAAACTGGCAATTATACCACTCATTAATATGAACTGATATCAGTGTGCCCTGCGTTGCAAGAATTTTATCAATTAATAAATAAATAAGGCTTGAAGAATTGCCAATATACTGCGGATACAAAAC
>JAYVKT010000246.1:0-4113 GCA_043768195.1 Chitinophagaceae bacterium
GTCAGCCGAAAAACATATTCGTCCAGCCCCCCAGAAACACAAAAGCTTGGTTGTCACCCGATGAATGAAAACCGAAAGCTGCCCATTGGTTGCCTACAACAATTAAATATACAGCACTCTCCCGTAAATCTGAAATTTTGAGCTACTGATTTTCAACAGATTAGTATTCGCATTTTCGTATTGTTAGTGCGGGCAATACAGCTCTATTAATTTTTTTAAACGGCTTTTCGGATTTTTACTAATTGCTGTAATAGACTTTCCAGCAAATCTAATTGCAACATATTTGCCCCATCGCTTTTTGCAACAGCAGGGTTGGGGTGGGTTTCAATAAATAGCCCATCGGCTCCGGCAGCAATGGCGGCTTTGGCAATAGTTCCAATAAGTTGCGGATTGCCACCTGTAATGCCACTTGTTTGATTCGGTTGTTGCAAAGAATGTGTTACGTCCATCACCACCGGCACACCATGTGCCTGCATAGCAGGAATATTTCTGTAATCAACCACCAGATCCTGATAGCCGAAAGTGGTTCCTCTTTCCGTCAGCATTATCTTATCGTTACCGGCATTACGAATTTTGTCAACGGCAAATTTCATGGCTTCACCACTTACAAACTGCCCTTTTTTTACATTTACAATCTTACCAGTTTGTGCGGCGGCAATTAATAAATCTGTTTGGCGGCATAGAAAAGCAGGTATCTGCAATACATCTGCAAAAGCAGCAGCCTTCGTCGCCTCTTCGGGAGAATGTATATCTGTAACAACGGGTAATGAAAATTTTTTGCCGGTGTGCTGCAGCATCTTCATCGCCACCTCATCACCAAGACCGGTAAAGGATGTGCCGCTGGTACGATTTGCTTTTTTATACGATGCTTTAAAAATATAGGGGATAGCAAGATTTTTACAAATGCCAGCAACTTTTTCTGCCACTTCAGCTAAAAGATCTTCGCTTTCTACCACACAAGGCCCGGCCAGTAAAAAGAAATTTTTCTCTTCATATTGCTGATTGGCGAATAAATCTTTCAGGAATTTTTCCATGGGACAAAGATAGTGGGAAGTGGGGAGTAGGGAGTAGGCAGCAGGCAGTAGGCAGTAAGCTGTGGGCTGTGTACACGGTTATGCACTCTTTTATTATATTGCAATGAAATAGGTTGTAATGGTAAAAGAAAAAATACTGGTTATCGGGGCTTCGGGGCAAATAGGAGTAGAGTTGACATTAGCCCTTCGAAAAATATATGGTAATGCCAATGTTGTTGCTTCTGACTTGCGGGAACAAAACCCCTTGCTGGAAGGAACCGGCCCTTATGTTAGTCTGGATGTGATGAACAAGGAAATGCTGCATGTGCAGGTGATACGGCAGAACATTACCCAGATATATTTACTGGCAGCTATTCTTTCTGCCACCGGCGAAAAAAATCCCGGCCTTGCCTGGAATCTGAATATGACCGGCCTGCTGAATGTATTGGATATAGCAAGGGAAGAAAAATTGCACAAAGTATATTGGCCGAGTTCTATTGCAGTTTTCGGGCCTACTTCGCCCAGGCAAAATTGCCCGCAGCAAACCGTTATCGAACCGGCTACGGTGTATGGCATCAGCAAATATGCCGGGGAGTTTTGGTGCAATTATTTTCATCAGCGATTTGGTGTGGATGTGCGGAGCCTTCGTTATCCGGGGTTGATCTCTTATAAGTCGGCACCCGGTGGTGGCACTACCGATTATGCTGTAGAAATTTTTCATGAGGCATTGGAAGAAAAAAAGTATGAATGTTTTTTGAAAAAAGATACTTACCTGCCAATGATGTACATGCCGGATGCTATCCGGTCCACCATTGAACTGATGGAGGCACCAGCAGCTTCAATAAAAATCCGTACCTCTTACAATGTATCAGGTATGAGTTTTTCACCTGAAGAAATTGCTGCCGCTATTAAGAAACATATTCCTGATTTTTCTATTTCTTATAAACCGGATTACCGACAGGCCATTGCCGACGGCTGGCCACAAAGTATTGATGATTCGGTGGCAAGAAGTGACTGGGGCTGGAAAGAAGATTATGATTTGGCAGCTATGACAAAGGATATGCTGGAGAACCTGAAATAACCAGATGATAATTGATAATGGATAGATGATAGTTCTTTAAGTGATTTGCCTCTTTCTTTCAGGCATTGCTGCGAGAAAAGTGGATTATTAATCTAAGCAACCAATAACTTAATCTACCATATTATTTTTTACTGCAAACATTACCAGGCCGGCTGTATTGCGAACGCCAATTTTTTCAATCAGCCGCTGGCGGATGCCTTCTACAGAACGGGGGCTTAGAAAAATGTCTTTCGCTATTTCGGCTGCTGTTTTTTCTTCGCAGATAAGTTTAAGCACTTCCATTTCCCTTTCGGTCAATTCAACATTTTGATTGAAGGAAGGCTTCAGGTTATTTTTCAACACTAATTTTTTCAGCAGGGCTTTGTTTACCACATCATTAAAATAATAACCATTTTCATGCACGGCGTAAATGGATTTTCTTATCTCGTCGGGTTCAGTATTCTTCAATAAATAACCATTGGCTCCGTTTTCCATCAGGTGAATGATAAATTTATCATCATCATACATCGTTACCACCAGCACCTTTATGGCGGGGTATTGTTTGCGAACTGCTTTAGTAGCTTCCATGCCATCCATGATGGGCATTTTAAGATCCATGATGATGACATCCGGCTGCGACGTTTCAAGGGCTTTCAGTAAATCTTCGCCATTATCTGCTTCTGCTATCACTTCCAGGTTATCATCTGCCGACAGGCCAACTTTGAGGCCATCCCTGAAAATTTTATAATCATCAGCAATCGCAATTTTTATTTTACTCATGGTTGGTTTGATTTTACTGGTACATGTATGTTGATACGATAGCCTTCGCCACCCTTTGTAAAATGTATGGTTCCCTTCAGCAAGATAATTCTGTTCTGTATATTTTTTAAACCAAGACCTTCTTTTTGATAGCGCAGCTTTTCAAACTGCTCCTGGGTAAGGCCTTTGCCATTGTGAAAAATAACAAGGTTCAGATCGTTGCCCGTCAGGGTTGAGCTGATTAAAAATTCGGAGGCATTGGCATATTTCAGTGTGTTGTTGATTAACTCCTGCACCATCCGGTAAATGCTGATATCATTGTCAGGGTTTTCAGTCTGGTAATTATCGTCTAATGCTGTAGTGGCATTGGCGATAACACCTTCTGTTACTTTGCGGACAAAATGCCGGACAGCTTCGTTCAATCCAAATTCTTTCAGGATATTGGAATGCAGGTTATGGGAGATGCCTCTTACTTTTCCTATTACATCATTTAATAATTCTCTTCCTTTTTCATGAAGTTTTTGATCCCTGTCGTCTAATACTTCTGCCTTGATGCCGAGCAAATGAAGCTTGGCAGAAGAAAGGATGGCGCCAACTTCGTCATGCAAAGTTTCGGCAATACGGTGACGTTCTATTTCTTCGCTGCGAACGGCGGCTTCTATTAGTTGGTTTTGCTGCTGTTCCCGTAGTTTTTCGAGGGCAGTGCGGTGCTGATTTTTTTTGCGTTGGTTCAGTATTACAGCTGCTAATACGCCGACAACCATAAGCAGCATTACCCCGATGCCTACAATGACTAAGTAAGTAACATTCATCGTGTCGAAGGTTTTTTATGTTCGAGTAAAAACTGAATAGCGATGAGGGTACAAAAAATGATAAATGCTATATTATGTATATCCCATATGCCAAGTGCAAACTGCCTCATTTTAACTGACAGGTATTCCCAAAAAAGAAAAATGAAAAAACAGGATGCAACATATATACTTAACCCAGTTACTACCCAAAACCCCGGTTGGTGAACAAGGCGTATATTTTTTTCCTCTATAATCAAATAGATGAAATACTGCATACAATAAAAAAGCAATATGGCAGATTCAGTAGTAAGCAAGCGGCTACTAAAAAAATTATTCCCTTGAGGAAAAAAATCCTGGAAAAAGATAAAGTTGATAAGTACGAAAATCAAAAAGCTAAATGGCAGTATTAGTTTTATCCGATGCATAAACTGTTGGCGCAATGCAATAAAAAACCAGGCAAAGAGCAGCAGGCGCATCACGGAACTGAGGT
>JAYVKT010000247.1:0-2016 GCA_043768195.1 Chitinophagaceae bacterium
TCTTTCAGGTACATCATCCGGTGAATGTGAATGACGTTTTTCACCAGCTCCCATTCGTTTGCAAATGGGTGAAGTACTTTCTGCTGTTGTGCATGGTTAAAGATAAGGTTCACACTTTCGCCCAGGCGGCTGAGTACAGATTCGGCGGTTGGTTTATCGTCCATTTCTGCACCAATAGCATTGAGTGCATTTAAAATAAAATGTGGACGAAACTGGCTGCTTAGTGTAACCAATTGTAGTTTAGCCAGTTTTTTTTCCTGCTCACTTTTATAGGTATGCAATTCAGCTTCTTTTAATTTTACGAACTGCTCCGCAATTTCTTTTTTTCGTTTTGTATAAATCAGGTAGCTCAAAAAAGAAAGTGAAGTGAAACTGATACCAGCCCAAAACCACCATTGTTGCCAAAGAAACTTTTTGAGTACAAGCGGGTAGCTGTAATGAGTGATGCTGCCATCGGTTTCAAATACATCTACCATAAAAAAGTAGTTGCCGCTAGCCAGGTTTTTATAGATGAAACTACTTTGGAGATCTGGTTCCGGCATGACTCCTTTTTCTCCATCCATTACCAATACTGCACTTATATACCTTGGCAAATTATCAGGCGACAGATAATGAAACTGTATTTCAAAAGAGTTAAACCCTGCTTCAAACCTCATTGGTTGCATATTGGTAAGTACAAATTCTTTTTCCTTTGCTACTATTATAGCTGTTGGTTTTACAAGAAATACTGGAGCTTTCAACCATTTTTTAACATCCCATTGGTACAGCATATCGTTGGTACTAAACCATACGGTACTATCTGTATGAGAAGTGATAAGTGTGTTCTGTTCGGTGGGTGCAGTAAACGCAGCTTCTTGAGGATTGAGGTATCGCACAATAGTTTTATTACTGTAATAAAGGCTGTCGATATGTAGCAGCAGCATTTTATCTGTGGCGGCAATTACAAGCCAGTCACCACATATTGTAAGGGCTGAAATAGTTTTATGGCCTGTTAAAAATGGGTGTACTATTTTTTTAAAACTTGATGGCACAGCAGGCTTTGTGTAATCGCTGTAATACCAGATACCTTTTGTACTGCTGCCAATCCAGACGGTACCATGCTTATCCACTGCTGAAGAAAAAGCACCGAAAGGAGTTTCATTTTTTGCGGTTTGCCATGTGGTGGCTTTGTCAGTAGCAGGGTTATACATGGCTAAAGCCTGCTTGCCGGCACCATACCATATTCGTCCTGCTGTATCTTCTGCAATAGTAAGAATATTAAATACCCGTGACCCCTTGGAGGAATCAATTTTATTCCAAACAGGGTGCAGTGTTTCCAGGCTTTGTGTAGTAGTTTGCCAAAGGCCGGCGCCGGTAGGTTTGCCAAAATAAAAATACTTTTTATTGTTGCTTACATAAGTACTGAACCCGGTGTAGGTTGCAGGTTGTATTTGTTTACAATTACCCATTTTATCAAACTGTAATAAGCTGCCGCTGCCTTCACCCACCATATACATGTGCTGGTTGTAATAGCTTCCTCCATTTGTATAATCAAACCGGGATTCATTTATTTGCCTTACGCCTTCCTTATCAATAACCGCTAAATAGCCCTGGTAACTGCCAGCCCATATTCTTCCTGCATCATCCTGCCTTACAGAAAAAATAGCCGATGCATTGTTGCCTTTAAATATTTTGGGATACTTTTTTACAGTACTAAAAATCCGGTAAGCCCGGTTACTTGTTTTGGAAAAAAAATTGCCATCCGGCATAGCTTCTATCGACACTGTTTTATCAGCCATAGAAAAACGGACTGTTTTTTTTAAGCCGTCTTTGTCAAAATAGGCAATAGAATATTGCTCGCCTTGTTCTTTATAGATATGATAGGGTTCTGCTTCTGCATTTCCCCAAAGCCGCAGCGTATTGTCTTTGCCATGATAAATGGAATAAGATTGAGGAGCAATTTTACCTGCTGCATACCAGTATCCTTTGTCTGGATAAGCCAATGAACTAAATAAAAAATGTTCTTCATCTTTAAAG
>JAYVKT010000248.1:0-4208 GCA_043768195.1 Chitinophagaceae bacterium
CCGAGAAATATGACACAGGCTGCGGGTATGTACAACACCTTATTAAAAAGTAACGACCCGGCACTGGTGGTTGAATGTTTGAATGGCTATCGTTTAAAAGAAAAATTACCATCTAATTTATTAGAATTTACTGTACCATTAGGTGTGCCGGAAGTAATAAAAGAAGGCACTGATGTTACGGTTGTTTCTTACGGTTCTACATTGCGCATCATTCAGGATGCTGTAAATATGCTGGAAGTATCGGGCATCAGTTGCGAAATAGTGGATGTACAAACCTTATTGCCATTTGATATCAAGCATATAATTCTTGAATCATTGAAGAAAACAAACCGGATTGTTTTTGTAGATGAAGATGTGCCCGGTGGTGCTGCAGCTTACATGTTTAATAAAGTGATGGAAGAACAGGGCGGTTACAAATATCTCGACGTTGCCCCCCGGACTATTACAGCCAAAGCCCACCGCCCGGCCTATGGCAGCGATGGTGATTACTTTAGCAAGCCCAATGCAGAAGAAATAGAAGCAGTAATAAAGCAGATGATGGCGGAATAGAAAATAGTACTATCTTTTACTATAATTATTAACAATCAATAAAAAAACGATTATGCCTATTGTAAAAGTTATTGAAGTAATTGCTTCTTCTGAAAAAAGTTTTGATGATGCAGTAAAGCAGGCGGTAAAAGAAACCTCCCGGACTATCCGTAATATTGATTCAGTATGGGTAAAGGATATGAAAGCACATGTGAAGGATGGAAAAATAAAATCGTATGGCGTTATTTGCAAGGTGTCGTTCCGTTTAGACAAGGAGAAGGACGATAAATAAAATCAGAAGAACTTCTTATTTTACAATCCCGTTTCTTACGGGATTTTTTAGTTTTGCTTTACTATGCCCACTCATTTTTTATATATCATTGATATTCTCGGCACTATTTCCTTTGCCGTGTCAGGTGCTTTTTTGGCAATGGAAAAAAAATTGGATCCGTTTGGTGTGCTGGTACTGGCTTTTGTTACCGCCATTGGCGGCGGCACACTCAGGGATATGTTGATAGGCAACCTGCCTGTGAGCTGGCTCACTAATTCAACCGCCACCATCGTTATTTTTTCTTCAGCAGTTGTTACGATGTTCTTTGGCAGATATCTAAAGCATCTTACCACTACATTGTTTTTGTTTGATGCATTGGGGCTTGGCCTGTTTACAGTAGTTGGTATTAAACTTGGTATTGAAAAAAATTTCAGCATCGGTGTTTGTATTACACTCGGTACTATTACCGCCTGCTTTGGTGGTGTAGTACGAGATGTCTTGCTCAACAATATTCCGCTGCTTTTTCGGAAAGAAATATATGCACTGGCCTGCATTGCAGGGGGGCTTGTTTATTTCTTACTTCGAAATTTGAAAGAGATGCTGACCTGGTAACTATACTTTGTATCTTACTCATCTTCTCTATCCGGTTGGTGGCCGTTCGATATAAAATATCATTGCCTCAATTTTATAAACCAATATCGGAAAAATGAAACTGACCATTTATCAGGTAGATGCATTTACCAACAAATTGTTTGGTGGTAATCCGGCAGCCGTTATCCCATTGGACACTTGGATTGATGATAGTCTGATGCAGCAGATTGCCATGGAGAATAACCTGGCTGAAACTGTTTTCTTTGTTCCGGCGATGCATTCCTCCCCGAAAGGGGGAGATCGGGAGGGGGCTGGATTTCATATCCGCTGGTTTACTCCGGAGCTGGAGATAGATCTATGCGGCCATGCCACACTGGCTTCTGCTTATGTGTTATATGAATTTTTAGGATACGACAAACCGGCAATCAGTTTTACATCCAAAAGTGGTGAGTTGCTGGTAACGAAAAAGGATAACAGGCTTGAATTGAACTTTCCTTCCCGCATGCCAGAGTTGATTACAGATTATCCTGACGAACTTTTAAAAGGGCTGGGAATAACAAATCCTGTTGCCGTATATAAAAGCCGTGACTATGTAGTGGAACTCGAAAACCAAAAGCAACTGTTGCAGGTAAAACCGGATTTTGGATTATTAAATAAAATTGATGTGATTGGCATCATCATTACAGCACCGGGTATTGACTGCGATTTTGTGTCCAGGTTTTTCGCACCCAATTGCGGGGTACCTGAAGATTCGGTAACCGGCTCAGCACATTCTACCTTAATTCCTTTTTGGGCACAAAAGTTAAATAAGAGTTCACTATATGCCCGTCAGTTATCACAAAGGGGCGGAGAGCTTTGGTGTGAGTTGCTAAAAGATGACCGGGTGCTGATAGCCGGGGAATGTGTTTTTTATATGAAGGGAGAAATAACAGTGTAATGCTGCTTCAAAATTTATAAAACTCTTTCATCCTGGTCATCAATAAGTCTTTTTTTCTTCTTGATACTTCTATCTGATGGGTATTGGATAGAACGACACTTCCACCCTCACCACGGATATATTCTTTTATGTGCTCCAGGTTTACTAAAAATGATTTGTGGATACGTACAAAGCTGCTATCAGCTAATAACTCTTCGTATTCATGAATTGGCTTGGAGGCGCAGATAGATGATCGGTTAGCAAAATGAAAATTAGTATAGTTACTGCTTGCTTCGCAATAAATTATATCCTGTATTTCAATTACCTGGAAACCTTTTAGGGAAGGGATACATAGTTTCATTTTTTGTGAGCCTCTCGTATGATTCAAGTTATGCAGAAAGGTTTCTATGGGCTGACCGCTATTTTTTTCTTCAATTCTTTTTCCAGCCCTTCTTACGGCTTCGGTCAGCAATTCATCATCTACAGGTTTTAATATATAATCTACGGCACTGAAATGAAATGCCTGAGCCATGTAATTATTATGGGCGGTTACAAAAATGGTTTCAAAATTTATTTCGGTTAGCTCCCTTAATAATTCAAGGCCGGTGGTTCCCGGCATGGCAATATCAAGAAAGACAAGCTGTGGATTGAGTTGAGTTATTGCCTCTTTAGCCTCTGCGGCACTATTACAACAGGCAATAACATCCACTTCCGGACAATTTAGTTGTAATAATTTTTGTAGCGAGGCCAACCCCCTTGGCTCATCATCTACCAATATGGTTTTAATATAAATCATTCTTCATTTATTTCAAGTGGAATCCGTAAAGTAACCACCGTGCCTGTTCCGGAATAACCAGAAAGTTCGGATTTATCTTCAATGATAACACTGCTTTGAAGATTATATTTTTCATTCATTAAATTAATGCGGTTATTCACATTTTCTATCCCTACTGAATGATGCTTGTCGGGACTATTTTTTTTATTTTTTAGTGATTCGTTGATGCCAATGCCATTATCTTCAACAATGCAAATCAACTGACTTGATTCTTTACCGGCTTCCGTGTTTTTCTTAAAACTAATATTGATAGTAATATTTTTTTGTGTACTTGTAGTTCCGTGCCATATCGCATTTTCAACAAAAGGCTGGATCAGCATCGGTGGTAAAACGGTTTCATCCTGATCCACCCTGTCATCGGGCACTATACGGCAAGTGAAATGGCTATTTCGGATCTGTTCCATTTCTACATAACGGTTCAGGTATTCAATCGTTGTGCGAAGCGAAATAAATGATTGTCCTGACTGATCTAAAGTCATTCTTATAAGGTGTGCAAACTTGCTAAGGTAATGCGAAGCTTCTTTATTTTCATTGTTAAGTATCATTTCCCGGATACTGTTAAGGCTGTTAAAAATAAAATGAGGATTCATCTGGGCATGAAGAGCTTTCATCTCAGCCTGGGAAAGTTGTTTATCAATATTTGCCTTTTGTCTTATTTTGCCAATGCGATTACGGTATAGCAGGTATATAAAACTAATGGATAACAAGCCACAGCTAATCAGGAACCAGTTGGTTTTCCAAAAAGGCGGTGCAAGAACCACAGAATAGATTGCAGTTTTTTCCTGCCCTGATTTCCCGGTTGCCCGCAACGAGATAGTATAGTGGCCGGGAGATAAAGCGGTTAAATTAATACTCCTTTGTTCTCCCAGGTCAATCCAATTATCTTTTTCTTTTAGTTTGTAAGCAAATTGGTACTCATTACCTGACTCATAGTTAATAATACCAAAATGGAGCGAAAGATTATTTTGATTGGGTTTTAGCCGCAAACCTGAAACCGGATAGAAATGATGCTCTTTATTATTTATTATCAGTTCTTCTATTACCAGGTCGTTACTATAAGGTAGGAT